>JAUWZY010000046.1 GCA_030615045.1 Chloroflexota bacterium | reverse complement strand
CTGCACCCCCATGTTCTCAAATGGGTCCTCTACGTCGATATCCTTGGCGATGGTGACGCCGTCATCGATCACCATTGGCGGTCCAAACCTCTTGTCCAATACCACACTACGCCCCCTGGGCCCCAAAGTGGGCCTGACTGCATCGGCTAAGATATCGATCCCTCGCTTTAGCGCTCTTCTGGCATCCTCATGATAAGCCAGTTGTTTAGCCATTCTTCGCCCTCCTTTCCTTAATCACCCTTGGCTGCACGTTTCGTTGAGCCAATTGGCCCCGATGGTTTGCTTCGTTTGCTTACTCTGGCTAAGATATCGCTCTCGCGCAGCACTAGGTAGTCCACATCATCATACTTGAGCTCGGTGCCGCCGAACTTGGCATAAATTACCCTGTCTCCCTTTTTGACATCTATCGGGATTCGCTTCCCATCCTCGGAGAGCCGGCCGGGGCCAACCGCGATGACCTCCCCCTCTTGCGGCCTCTCCTTGGCAGTATCGGGAATGACAAGCCCCCCTTTGGTCACCTCCTCCTTTTCAATTGGCTTCACAATAACTCGGTCAGCCATGGGCTCCAGGTTTACCGCCATCCAGACCTCCTCGCCTAAGATTAGCACTCTCCTCCTGAGAGTGCTAACTATTTTTTATCATGTTGTAGCCGCTTTGTCAAGGGTTTTTGGCGGAATTGCCCCCCGGTTTTTATTTTGGGCCTAAGACCCTTGTTTACCTCAGCTTCTTGATTTAAAATATAGAGAATAGTCCTTATTCAGGGGGACATTTTGTTTCAGTCCATAGTTATCAAGGGTGCCCGAGAGCATAACCTTAAGAACATAGATGTCACCATCCCCCGGGATAAACTGGTGGTCATCACTGGCCCTTCAGGCTCGGGCAAGAGCTCGCTGGCTTTCGACACCATCTACGCTGAGGGACAACGGCGCTATATAGAATCGCTTTCGGCTTATGCCCGGCAGTTTCTCGGCCGCATGGAGAAGCCAGACGTCGACTATATTGAGGGGCTGAGTCCGGCTATCTCCATCGACCAAAGAGGAACCAGTCACAACCCCCGTTCCATTGTGGGCACGGTCACCGAGGTCTACGATTATCTCAGGCTGCTCTTTGCCCGAACAGGGCATCCTCATTGTCCCCAGTGCGGCCGGGAAGTATCGCGACAGACAGTGCAGCAGATTGTGGACGCTATCATGGGATTGCCCCAGGGCAGCCGCATCCTAATTATGGGCCCGGCGATCAGGGATCGCAAAGGTGAGCATCAGGCTGTGCTTGAAGATATCAGGAAAGCTGGCTTCGTCCGGGTTCGGCTGGATGGCAGAATCTACGATCTCTCCGAGGTCCCTGAGCTGGATAAGTATAAGAGACATACTATCGAGGTGGTGGTGGACCGGCTGGTCATGGGGGGGATGGAGCAGAAAGGGCGCATTGCCGATTCAGTGGAGACGGCGCTGAAATTGGGGGGCGGGGTGGTGTTGGTCTCGGTGGTCGATGGTGAGGAACTCCTGTTCTCAGAGCACTTCGCCTGTCCCCACTGTGGCATAAGCCTTGGTGAGATCGCCCCCAGGACCTTCAGCTTCAACAGCCCCCACGGGGCCTGCCCCGCTTGCACCGGCCTGGGGGTAAAGCTTGACATCGATCCTGATTTGGTGCTGCCCAATAAGCAGCTCAGCATTGCCGAGGGCGCTATCCGCCCCTGGACCCGGCCGAGTTCGGTCAGCAGCTGGCATGCTTACCAGCTGGATGAACTGGCTGACCAATATGGCTTTTCCACTCACGTCCCGGTTAAGCAGCTCAGCGATGAGCACCTCAAGTTAATCCTTTATGGCGAAGAGGGGGAGCTGGTCAAGTATCGCAGCCGCTACGGCAGGATCCGCGAGTATCATACCGCCTTTGAAGGGGTGATAGCCAATCTGGAGCGGCGCCACCGGGAGACGGAATCAGACTATATCCGGGCTGAGATCGGGCGCTATATGACATCGAGACCTTGCCCCGTCTGCAATGGGCAGCGGCTCAAGCCCGAGTCTTTGGCTGTGACCATTGGCGATAAGAACATCACCCAGGTGGCTTCGCTGTCCATCGCCCGAGCCTTGGAATGGACCGAGCTTCTCGATGGCTTTGGGGGAGGTCAGCCGATATTAAGCCCCAGGGAACAGGTAATAGCCCGCCAGATCCTGAAGGAGATCCGTGGCCGCCTCAGCTTCTTGCTCGATGTCGGGCTTGATTACCTGACCCTGGATCGACCAACGAGCAGCCTCTCCGGTGGCGAGGCGGAACGAATTCGGCTGGCAACCCAGATCGGGAGCGGGCTTATGGGGGTGCTCTATATCTGCGATGAGCCCACCATTGGGCTTCACCCCGTCGATGGCTCTCGACTCATCGAGACCTTAAAAAGGCTGAGGGACTTAGGCAATACCATCCTCATCGTGGAGCATGATGAAGCTATGATCCGAGCTGCTGATCATATCATCGACATGGGCCCCGGTGCTGGTGAGCACGGAGGTCGCGTCGTGGTCAATGGCACGCTGGAAGAGGTAATGAAGTGCTCGGAGTCGCTCACCGGTCAGTATCTCAGCGGTGCCAGGGAAATCCCGACCCCAGAGAAACGGCGCCGGGACTCGGAGAAATGGCTTTTGATCCGAGGGGCCAGGGAGAATAACCTGAAGGGCATAGATGTGCCTATCCCATTGGGGGTGTTCGTCTGCATTACCGGCGTTTCCGGCAACGGCAAGAGCACCCTTGTCAGTGAGATCCTGTATAAGAAGCTGGCTCAGATATTTTATCGGGCTAAGGATAGATCTGGTGACTGCGATAGCATCTCAGGTCTGGAGCACATCGACAAGGTGATCAATATCGACCAGTCCCCCATAGGGCGGACGCCGCGGAGCAATCCGACAACCTATACCAGCACCTTCACCCCGATTCGCGAGCTTTTCGCCTCTGTGCCCGAAGCCCGCATGCGAGGCTACGCCCCGGGGAGGTTCTCCTTCAATGTTAAAGGTGGACGCTGTGAGGCCTGTCGAGGCGAGGGCTATATCCACATTGAGATGCAGTTCCTGCCCGATGTCACCATTCCCTGTGAGGTTTGCAAGGGCAAGCGCTATGACCGCGAGGCTCTGGAGATCGATTTTAAGGGCAAGAACATCGCCGAAGTGCTCGAGATGAGCGTTGAGGAAGCCTACTCCTTCTTCGA
This sequence comes from Chloroflexota bacterium, assembly GCA_030615045.1. Classification (GTDB taxonomy): domain Bacteria; phylum Chloroflexota; class Dehalococcoidia; order SZUA-161; family JAUWZY01; genus JAUWZY01. Next base: position 4,007 of record JAUWZY010000046.1, on the reverse strand, counting down.
GCACTTCCCTGCCATTAAGACCAAGCTGGCCACGCTCAAAGATGTTGGCTTGGGTTATATCCGTCTTGGTCAGCCGGCAACCACCCTCTCTGGCGGCGAGGCACAGCGGGTGAAATTAGCTACCGAACTCTCCCGCCGTGCCACGGGGAGAACACTCTATATCCTCGACGAGCCCACCACCGGACTTTCCTTTGAGGATGTAGCTGGTTTGCTTCAGGTGCTGCAGAGGCTCGTTGATGCCGGAAATACCGTGATCTTGATCGAGCACCATATGGACCTGATCAAGTGCGCCGACTACATCATTGACCTCGGTCCCGGCGGTGGCGAGCGAGGGGGATGGGTTGTCGCCACCGGCACCCCTGAGGATGTAGCTCAGGTCGAGACATCCTTCACCGGGCGATACCTGCATAAGATGCTAAATAAGCACGATGGCGCTGACGCAAACCCAGGAGAGAAATGACACGGGATGATGCTCTGGACTCCATCAAGGCCAGTGTGGAAAACGAGAACCTGGTCAAGCATATGCTGGCCACCGAAGCTGTTATGAGAGCCCTGGCTCGCCGCTTGGGGGAGGATGAGGAGGAGTGGGGGCTCACAGGCTTACTTCACGACATCGATGTTGAGCTGACTGAAGCCGAGCCCGGTTCCCATAGTAAGCTTGGGGCTGATCTCGCCCGGGAGCTGGGTGCTTCGGAGGGAATGGCTCATGCCATCCTGTGCCATAATGAAATCCATGGCGTTCCCCACGAGACCTTGCTTGATAAAGCCCTCTTCTGCGCCGATCCCCTGACCGGATTAATTACTGCTGCCGCCTTGGTTCGCCCCGACAAGCTTGCCGGGCTCACCACCAGCTCCCTGATGAAGCGATTCAAGGAGAAGCGCTTCGCCGCCGGGGTGAGCAGGGAGCAGATCGCGCTCTGCAGCGAGATCGGGCTTGAGCTTGAGGAGTTCATCGCCTTGGGACTGGAAGCGATGAAAGGCATCGCCGGGGAGCTGGGGCTGTAGCCTGGCCAGAGCTCGATGGAACTAGAGGCAAGATGCAGAACCACTGCCATGGGCATTATGCCCCACACCGATGTGGAGCGGGCGCTTGAGCTTGCCCTTGGCCTTGATATCCCGTTCTGGCCGCAACTCCCCAGGGTGAGCTTCTATGAAGATATGTATGCTCAGGCATCACAGAACTTCCCTGGGATAGTTGTCGATACTGAGGGCCAAAGAATAAGCGTCGATACCGTCAGATTTGAACAGGAACTCGAGGGCTACTCTCGGAGTATGGACAAGCCTGAGGTCTTTTCCATCAGCGAGAGCTATTCGGCAGTTTATCATAAATTCTTGGCCCAGGACATTCAAAGCTACCACGGCATTAGAGGACAGGTAACCGGGCCGGTTAGCTTCGGTTTCAGAGTCGTAGATGAGAATGCCAAGCCGATTATCTATCATGACGGAATGAGGATTATCTTGTTTGACTTCATTCAGAGGAAAGCCAACATCCAGTATCGTGAGCTTAAGCAGAGGAACCGGAATGCCTTTGTCTGGCTGGACGAGCCCGGGTTAGGCTGGGTGTTCAGTGGTTTATCTGGCTATAACGATGTCCAGGCCAAGCAAGATTATCGAGATTTCCTGGAGGGCATCGAAGGCCCCAGGGCATTACATCTTTGTGCCAATGTTAATTTGCCTTACCTATTGGAGCTCGGGGTTGAAATCCTATCCTTTGACGCTTATCAAATGGAGATTATGCCCAAGGGATACACCTGGGCTGTGGCTGAATTTCTGAGGGCTGGCGGGGTGATCTCATGGGGCATAGTGCCTACTGATTCCACGAGCCTCGGCGAAGAGACGCCGCAAACGCTGGCCAAGTTGCTCACAGGTTACTGGGAGGCAGTATCGGAGAGCACTGGCCTGGAGCCCAGAGAGATCGCTGAGCAGGCACTGATTGCACCAGCGAGGTGCTGCCTGAAAAACATCGGGCAGGTTGGTGCTGCTGATGACCCAGTGAGCCAGCAGACAGAGGGTTGCCAGATTTCCAGCATTGAGGAAAGGCTTGTTGAGAGGGCATTTGCCTATCTAGGGACGCTTTCGGGGATTCTCAGGGATGAATTCGGCTTGTAATTTCGCTGCAAAAAAGGAGAGGGGGTTCAGAGATGGAAAGAGGAGAGATGAGGCCGCTTATCGCAGATGTGCCTGTTGAGCTGGTGGATGCGATGCTGGACGCGCTGCCCGTGGATATCACATTTGTGGATAGCGAAGACGCTGTGAGATACTTTAATAAGGAAACGAAGCACAGGCTGTTTCCCAGGACGAGGGCGGTCATTGGCCGCAAGGTGCAGCAGTGCCATCCCCAGAAAAGCGTGCATCTGGTAGACCAGCTTCTGGGTGATTTCAAGAGTGGCAAGAGTGACTCGGCGGGGTTCTGGCTCGATGTCAAGGATAGGAAAATCCACATCAGTTATTTTGCCGTGCGGGATAGCGCCGGGAAATACCTTGGCTGCGTGGGACTGGACCAGGACATAACCGACATTCAGAAGCTACAAGGCGAGAAGAGACTGCTTGAGCCTTGAGGCGCTGAAGAGAGCTGTAGCTTTGAGCCAAGAGCAGGCAAGGATTATAGTTCAAGTGCAACCCAATGCCAGGCAGAATGAAGTGGTGGCATTTGAGAACGGAGTCCTGCATATCAAGGTGGCAGCGCCGCCGGTGAAGGGGAAGGCAAACAGAGAGCTGATTGGATTTTTGAGCCGGCTTTTTGACATAAGCAAAACCCGGGTGGCAATAGAGAAAGGCGAAACCAGCAGGAGGAAAGTCATTGCCATCAAAGGGCTGAACCAGACTCAAATCCTGGAGCGATTGCGCGGCTCGGGGCGGTGAGGGGAGCGGGGGCTGGAGCTTGACAGGTTCGGAGTGTTGTTAAAAGAGCGAGGATGTTTCTCTACATCGACGAAAGTGGAAACTTTGGCTGGCCACTGCGGGCGGGAAGCGAGCCCTTTATGCTATTTACAATACTGCTAATCGAAGACCGACAGTCAAAGAGAGCGATTTCGCAGGCAGTAAGCCGGGCGATTGTGGACCTCCGCAAGCATCATCCAGCGTATAGAAAAGATTCCAAGAAACGCATCCCGGAACTCAAGGGTAGCAAAGAATTTGCTGACCGTTCAGATGTCGGCCTCCGCTTCTTCAAGCTTATCGTGCGAAAGGCCAAGTTCCGCATTTACGCCGTAATCTTAGACAAGCGAAATTTGAGGCAGGAAGTTCCAGCGAGCTACATGGAGCGATACTCAATGCTGCTATTAAATATCCTATATGCCATCCTGATTCCCAAGAATCAGCGTTGGGTCACTATGGTGGTGGATAGTCAAGCAAAGGCTGATCCTACTCAGCCACGGAAAGAGCGCTACAACTCAAAGGATAAGCGCCTGTGCCAGAAAAAACTACGTGAGCAGGACCGAAGGCGTCGTAATCAGTATACTCAGATGATTACAAGTGTCTTCAAGCGTGTCCTTAAGCCAAAAGGAACACACTTAAAGGTTTGGCATGTCCGCTCTCACGAGGATCGCTGCCTACAGGCCGTAGATGTTATAGGACACTTTATGTATCAACGGCTAAGATTAGATGAGGAGAGGAAGAAACTTTATAAAAGTCTTTCTCCGCGTGAGCGTCGGCCTGAGCAACTTGAGAAAAATAAGCAATGGCAAGAACTTAAGAAGAAACGCGACCGCTGGTTCCAGGCCTACGAAGTGCTTAAACCCAACTATGGCGTCGTCAGGCGGCCAAATTACCTGCGCAGATATACAATCGAAAAACTCGCGAGACACACTCATAGAATGACAATAACTACTTAAGAGGGGCAACCGTGAGGCTTGAGCCTTTAAAGCTGACAGGTGCAATACCTATCAGAAGTAAAGGAGGTGATTTGACTTTCCCCTCTGTGACGATCCTCGGCAAGCCAAGGTAACCGCGTCAAGTTCGCTTCAGCATTTCCCAAAGGAACTTGCCGCGACCATCACCCAGGGTGC
>JAUWZY010000013.1 GCA_030615045.1 Chloroflexota bacterium | reverse complement strand
CCCAGGGCGGACCTGGACTCAGCCCAGAGCCAGACAGGGAGCGGAGCAGGGCTTTGATCTCACCCTGAGACTTCGTCTCTTCTGCCATCGATTCTTGCATCAGGCTTAGCATTTTGCTCTGCTTCTGCGCAGCCTGCCTTAGCTCTTGTGATGCCTCGCTGAGGTCCTTAATCGCAGCGGTGTGAATCCGCAGTTGTTCGGCATATTCAGCTTTGGTCACGTATTCTTGGGCGGCGGGGTTTTTCTCGCCCTGGTGGTCTGTGGGTTGTTCTGTAATGGCTCCCTTTACCAGGCTCAGCAGGTTATTTTGCTCCTGCGCTGCCTGCCGTAGCTCCTGCGCCGCCTCGCTGAGCTCCTTAAACGCAGCGGTCTGAATATGCAGCTCTTCGGCATGTTCAGCTTTGGTCACATATTCCTGGGCGGCGGGCTTTTCCTCGCTTTGGGGCTTCGTCGGCTGTTCTGTAATAGCTCCTTGTAGCAGGCCCAGCACCTTGTTCTGCTCGTGCGCTGCCTGTCGTAGCTCCTGCGCCGCCCCGCTGAGGTCTCTAACCGCAGCGGTGTGAACACGCAGTTGTTCGGCGTATTCGGCTATGGCCGAGCTGAACTTCTGCAGTGCCTGCTGTGTACTTTCGGACGTGCCTTGTACTCTTTGCAGTTGCTCGGCATGCTCGGCTAAAGTGGATTCAAAAGTCTGCCGCCATTGCGCTACACTTTCAGACAGCTCGTCTATTTCGTGCGCTCTGGGCGTTCCGCCAGCCATGGTGAAATATAGGATGCCGCCGCCAACAACGCCCGCTCCTAAGATGACCGCAAGCCAGATATAAGCCCCGGTGAGCAATACACTTCCGATGGCGAAGCCAACCCAGATTGTGGCCACCACCACCACGACGAGCCACACCAGCGGTATGCTGATCTTCTTATCTTCTTTCATCCCCGCACCATGGCATGAAGACACCGCTGACGGGGCACCGACGGGCAGTGCCCCCTCAGCAAATGCCAACCCAGTTCTTTATCCTATGACCTTGCTCGCCTTAGCTGGTCTGCGTTACGATTATATTGAGCGTGACCAGGTCAGCTAACGCTACAGAGCTGCTCAGGGTTATGGTAATTGTGACGCTGCCGCTTATGGCAATTACCCCGGTCGATCCGCTGCCGGTCGCTTTGACAGTGCCACCGGAATCGAGGATGGCTATATCCACATCTCCTGCGTGCGTAGCGCCAGCGTCGCCGTTACCTACGGTGATGTCTACAGCCGTTACCTGCGTCAGATTCGCGGTGTAGGTAAAGGAATAGTCAGTCACACTCAAATCGTCCGACTCGGTGATCGTCGACGTTCCGGCCCAGGGCGGCTGTGTCTGCGTTACGACATTCGGGGTCAAGGCATAGGCGATGCCGACGCTGCCAATCAGCAACGCCAGGAGCACCCCCACCAGCAAGGCGGGCCTGATATCGACTCTTTTCGTAAGCCAGTTCACTTAGTCACCTCCTTTCTCTGTTATTCGGGATTCTGTCTCCACTTTGCTTCAGCTATTACTTTCCACCTCCTCTGCTGAGATAAAAACAAACCGACCTTGTCCAAGGTCGGTTTCGCTATTAGCTCAGCAGAGCCCAAGCGACCAGCTCCGGGCTTTGCTTCGTCGCTCCCTTGTCCTGATAGACTATTCGATTGTTAAAGTTTGGCCATTATGGCGCTGCCGGGATAATCGGCTATAAGCGTTGTGTTTACCCTTTAATTGCGCTTTCCTTCCTCGTTTGAACATTTTGCGCTGAGTTATGCGACTCAAACCGTGCCTCATACTCCGCCATGATTTTCAGCACTCTATCTGCGATCTCAGGTATCGCGCGATGGTTCTCCTTTTCGCCAAGCTCCCTCATCAATCGAGTTAGCTCCGTGACCCGGGCGAAATCAGCGTCTTTTATATAAGGCACCTACCCTCCAAGATACTCGGCTTTGATGTAAACAATAAACCGACCCCGCAAGGTCGGTTTCGCTATTGCCTCCACAGAGCCTAAGCGACCAGCTACAGACTCTGCTTCATGGCTCCCTTCCGGAACAGATTATTTAACTTTAATTTAAGATTCTCAAATATTTTAAAAATAGTCAATATGACTACCCTCCTATTTTCTCGGCACCTGTCCTAGTACTATCGTCTTTGCTGGCAGCCAAGTGGAACTCACAGTATGGATCGCCGATGGCGATGCATTTTGTTTCCACACAGGAATATAACGATGGTGCTGCAAGCAGTTCGGCGTATGCCTGCGCCCCGCCGGCGAGTATGCCAGCCAAGCAATGGCACACCGGCTTTTTCAATCCCTTGTGTTTCAAATACTCACCCAAAAAGGAGTGCCTTATTCTGAAAACGAACTCCTCTCCCTGTTCTACGCCCTCGCCAATTCCATAGCCGAAGGTGGAGATATAAAATAGCAGCTCAGATAGCTTGTTGACAAAATCCTGTCTCGTTTTCAAAGTGATATTGAATGCCTGTATCAGATGTTGCTGGCCCTCGTAAGCCACTTTCCTTGCTGATTCATACATTATCTTGCCGACCTCATCGTAGCCAGCGGATTGGAGCAGACGAGAATATGTTTCGGCGAGGATCCCATTGGGGATCAGTGCGAAACTCTCGTCGCCGACTAATATGTGTTTTGTCTCGCTGTCACGGGTTATAAATGCCGGGAAATCGACCATTATTTTGGTTCCCACTTGTTGCCCTCTCTTTGCATTCCGCTTGATTGACATAATTTTGCATCAATCGGGCCATCCTGTCAAGCAGCTGCACCACTTGACGGCTTCAATAAATGGGCTACAATAGTTCTTAACGTGGGCTCAAAATCACCGGGGGCAAAGATTTTATCCACCTTGAAGCGCGGCAATCGGTTGCTACAGGCAGGTCAGTTTGCAAATATCGCCGCCGAGCTGAAGAGACATGCGCCCTTCACCGCCCTTGGCGCCCTCAGCGGGATAGCCATCATGGCGCTGGTGGTTCTGATCGGGCTCTCTTCCAATATCAATCACACCATCTTTCATTCTCTACACCCGCTGCACATCGCGTTGAGCGCCATTGTGATTACAGCTCTGTACCGCAAATCTGGTGGTAGTATCTGGGCGGCGGTTGCCATCGGCTTCTTTGGCTCGGTTGCCATCTGCACGCTGAGCGATATCGTGTTGCCCTATCTCGGGGGCACGCTGCTTGGTGCCGGCATAAGCCTTCACATCTGCTTCATCGAACATCCCTGGTTCGTAATCCCCGCGGCATTTGCCGGCGTTGCCATCGGTCTGTTGTCTCCTGAGACCAGATTCCCTCATGCCGGGCACGTGTTAGTGAGCACATGGGCTTCCCTATTTTACCTAACGGCATACGGTGTTACTGATTGGCTGCCGCTGCTTCCGCTTGTCTTCGTGGTGCTATTCTTTGCGGTTTGGGTCCCCTGCTGCACCAGCGATATAATCTTTCCCCTGCTGTTTCGCAAGGGGCCTGTGCACCACTAATTTTTGCTCCTGGTTGCAATAGCACCGATATCCAATCGGGCAACGAGGGCTTGACTTCTCGGTGAATTGGGTTCAAACTAATAGGAAGCATCAGGACCAGAGTCATACGCGGGGAGGTGGAAATTATGAAAATCGCAGTATCAGCGATGAAACCGAGCTTGAATTCTCCCATCGACCCTCGGTTCGGAAGATGCCGCTACCTTACCTTCATCGATGCTGAGACCATGGAGTTAGAGGCTGTGGAGAACCCTAACATCATGAGCTTGACGGGGGCTGGGCCCCAGACCGCCCAACTCGTGACCAATAAAGGGGCGCAGGTGCTGCTCACTGGTCGCCTGGGTCCCAACACTGAGCAGGCGCTGGCGGCAGCAGGGATAGAAGTGGTCACCGGTGTCGAGGGCACAGTTGCCGAGGCTGTGGAAGGATATAAGAGGAGCAGGCCGCAACCAGCAGCGCCCCCCGCTGAGCTGGAGGTTCCGACACTGGAGCTCGCCGAGGAGCCAGCTCCTTATGCAGAGCCAGGAGCTCCGAGACAGGAGTCCGCCGATCTGAAAAGCCAGCTCCTCGCCCTCAGTTGGCAGCTAAGTGAGATTCAACGCCGCATCGATGAACTGGTGAAGACGATTCCGTGATTGCCGAGGATGATAATGCCAGGATTGAGGTTTCATTCCCTCAGGCTATCTTTCCCTTCAATTTAGCATAGGTAGCAGCTAAAGCCTCTGGGACTACCCTGGTGGCAGCGACCACGGGCATGAAATTGGTATCCCCTTGCCATCTTGGCACGATATGGGTATGGATATGCCCCTCAACCCCGGCCCCAGCCACCTTGCCCAGATTTAGCCCGATGTTGAAGCCATCGGGGTGCAGCGCCTCCCTGAGCGCTTTAACGCTCTTTGCCACTACAGCGAAATGTTCGTATAGCTCCTCTGGGCTCAGCTCCTCCAACTGAGCGATATGGCGATAGGGCGCGACCATTAGATGAGCAGGATTATATGGGTAGCTATTTAGAATTACGAAGTTCCTTTCCCCTCTATAGAGGATGAGATTGTCGCTATCTTTATCCTCTTTTGGCTTGTCACAGAAGATACATCCTCTTTCTTTCTCTCCCAGTACATACTCCATGCGCCAAGGGGCCCAGATTTGCTCCATCTCGCCTCTCCTTTCGACTGGCTGCCCCTGCATTTTAACAGAAGGGCGCTGCTTTTTCGAGATATGCTATAATCACCATGGAAAGGCGATTGGTGACCACTTTAGCTTTGACATCGGTAGAAATAGCTGCTGGCAAAACCACTCTTTGCGCCGGGCTGGGAACAAAGCTGATGGCTCAGGGAAGAAAAGTAGGCTTCCTCAAGCCACTCCGCATCGTTCCTGAGAAGGGCAGCGCTGATGTTGTGGATAGGGATGCCGAGTTCATGAAGAAGGTGCTCGACCTCGAGGAGTCGGCGGAGTCTCTTTGTCCCGTGACCCTGACTCGCGGGGAACTCGATGCCGCTTTGACTGCAAAGGATTTTCTGGAATCAATCCAGGCTGCTTATAACAAAGTGGCTCAGGGCAAGGATGTCGTCCTTGTCGAAGGCCTCAGCGGACTCGGGCTGGATGACAATCTAACTCAGGCTTGCCATGAGATCGTGGAGGGTTTAGCTGCCAAGGTAATCGTGGTGGTGTGCTACAGCCCCGCTTTTCCCTGGCCCAGGGTCTCGGCTATTGAGCAAAGGTTTGGCCCCCGCCTATTGGGGCTGGTAGTCAATGGCGTCCCTGAGCAAGGGATGTCCTGGCTCCCGGAGGAAGGGGTAAAGGTTCTTGGCGTGCTCCCCGAGGAGCGGCTGCTGCTCACGGTGAGCGTCGGGGAGCTTGCCGAGCATCTTGAGGGGGAGATATTGAACTCGCTTGAGCGCTGCGACGAGCTGGTGGAGAATGTGATGGTAGGTGCTATGTGCTTAGACCCGGCAACTTTGTATTTCAACCTGAAGCCCGATAAAGCGGTGATCGCCCGCGGCGAACGTGCCGATATCCAACTCGCTGCCCTGGAAACCTCGACCAGGTGCCTGATCCTCAGCGGCGGCGCCAAGCCCATTGCCACCATCCTCTTCCGGGCTGAGAAGAAGGGGGTGCCCATAATAGTGACCGATAGGGATACCCTTTCCACAGTGGCTGCCGTGGAGGAGGTCTTGACTCAAGCCCGGTTCCACCAGGAGAAGAAGCTGAAGAGGCTGGGCCGGATTTTAGACCAGCACTTCGATTTTGAGGCCCTTTATCGGGAATTGGGGCTGGATTGAAAAGCTGCGTGCTAAAAGGAGAAGCTGGATGAACGAGGGTTCAATATTTGGACTATTTTCTCTTACCAGCCTTGAAGTTCAATTTATAGCTGTCATAGTCGGAGGTTTGGTAGTATTTTTGATTTTCCTTGCTTGGAGACAGTTGCGTTCGACGACAAAAGCCACACATTCTCAGCTTCTATTACAGTTGGATGCAAGGTGGGATACTAAAGTAGTTGCGGGAGCAAGGAGAGAACTGCGAAACATTGCGGTCAGTGCCTTTGATGCCCTAAGCAACCATGAGGCAAATGATTTGCACAAGTTAATTGTAGGAGAGATAAGAAGGGGCGAGTATAGTGAGGCAGGTCAACAGTTAAGACGGAAGATTTCGGAGCAGCTGGATACCTATTCAACCAGCACTTTAGAAAGGGAGCATAAACGGTACATCACTATTATGAGCTTGTGGTCTTTCTTTGAAACCTTAGGCGGTTTGGTGTATAGAAGGTATTTGCCTATAGAGGATGCGTATCATTTATATGGCAGCTCGATTTTTGTCACATATGAACTCTGCAGCGTACATATCGAGAAACTGCAAGAAGTTACGCCACACTGTTATCAGCACTACAGAACCCTAAGCAAAAAGTGCTCTATCCTTGAACGATTTGACGCATGGCCAGCACCACTCAGAAAATGGCTGTTCGTGCCTTTTCTAACCTGGCTTGGCGTAGAAATCAAATTACAAAGGAAGCCTGTATTCGTAAACTTTCATAAGACTAAATTCTATAAATAACTGACCTAACAGTATATCAAGGGTGGGTTCTTTTGTCAAGCCTTTCCCTTACCTTGGCGATTGTGATAGAAGCAAGAATTTGGTAGCAGCCCTTAAAATGACTATTCTCACTTCAGAGCTTGAGAAACACTTCACTATGGAGCTGGTCTCGCTTCTGAGAGCCGCTGGCGATCTGGCCTGGGCCCGGGGCTGGAATTTATACCTCGTGGGCGGGGCGGTGCGTGATTTGTTCTTGGCACGCCCCAATTTGGACCTCGATCTGGTGTTGGAAGGGGATGCCATTGCCCTTGCCCGAAAGCTGGCCGAGAACAGGGGTGGGGAGGTGGTAGCCCATCCTCGCTTTGGCACGGCCAAATTTCGCCAGCAGCGGATAAGCCTTGATCTCGCCACTGCCCGCTCTGAGAGCTATGCCAGACCTGGGGCTCTGCCGGTGGTAAGTCCGGGCACCATCGGCGAGGATCTGTTGCGGCGTGACTTCTCGGTTAATGCTCTGGCTGTTCACCTCGACCCGATTCACTTCGGGGCACTGCTTGACCCTTATGGAGGAAGAGATGACCTTGAACGCGGTCTTATCCGGGTGCTCCACGAGAAGAGCTTTTCCGATGACCCGACACGCATCTTGAGAGCGCTGCGCTATGAGCAGCGCCTTGGCTTTCATCTGGAGCAAAACACGGAGCAGCTGATGCGCCGCGATGCAGCCGTAATGGATGAGGTCAGCGGGGAGCGGCTCTGGCATGAGCTGGAGCTGATCTTAAAGGAGGAATGCCCGGAGAGGGTCCTTTCGCGGGCTGATGAGCTTGGTGTGCTCCAGAATATCCACCCTTCACTCAGAGGGAATGGCTGGGTCCGCAACCGATTTGAGCAGGCACGAAAGGCCGCCAAGCCAAGTCCCGCTCTCTATCTGGCTCTTTTAGCCTATCGCCTCAGCGAAGAAGAAAACGAAGACCTCCTGGCACGGCTCAGGATAAGGGGTGAGATAGCAAAGGTGATGTGCCAGACCATTAAGCTGAAGCAGGTTGCCTCGGATTTAACCACGCCTCGCCTTGCGCCAAGCGCTATCTATCACTTGGTGCAAAGATATTCTCCCGAGTCCATATTGGCCACTGCCCTGGCCTCGGATTCCCGGCTGGTGCGGCAGCGGCTCAAGCTCTACCTCACTGAGCTTCGCCATATCAGGCCTGCCCTGAGCGGCGATGACCTGCAATCTATGGGCATATCGCCGGGAAAGAAGCTGGGGCAGGTGCTGTGCGCTTTGCTCGATGCCAGGCTCGATGGCAAGGTGCAAACCAGAGAACAAGAGGAGGATCTGGCGCGGAGATTGCTTGGGTAGCAAAGCCAGATCCTCCTCAGGGATTATGGCATTTCGTCAAGACCTTGTTTTAAAAGGGGCGCCCCTTCTCCTCCCAGATCTTCCTCAGCCCAAAGTCCTCGGCGATCACTTTGTAGCAGTTATAGCTGCCGCTTCTGCCGATGCCGCCGCCAAAATGCGTCGCCGCTGAGCCATGGTACATGTTCTCTATTGGCGTGCGATGGTCTGCCAGCTCCGGGATGGGCCTGAACCGCCCCATCTGAGAGGCGAACATCGCCCCCACTGACCAGCTGCCCTCCCCCATATTTATATTGCGCTTCAGCGTATCGTCGGGGGTAGTGATATGGGCATCGATGAGATTGTCCTCGGTCATATTGGGCGCATACCACTGCCACTGGCGCAGCATCTCCTTGACAAAATCCTTCTTCAGCCTCAGCCATTCCCTCTCGGAGAAGAGCCTCGCCGGGCAGGTGAATTGCTCGGTGTGGATAGTATATTTGCCCTCAGGGGCGCGAGTCTTATCCCAGATGATGTCGGGTCCAGTGAATAGATATAGCTTCTCGGAACAGCCGCGGGAGAAGATCTCGCTCTGATAGCTGTCTCTCATATATTCAGGGTCCTTGACCCCCCAGTAAACCCTGGGCTGCATGCCACAATCGGGGTTGAAAGAGGCTGCTTTATATTTGGGCATCTCATATACCGCGATGGGGCCCCAGAAGAGATTGGCTCGGTCGTAGCTGAAATTTTCCACCCTGCGCCGAACTTGGGGACTGAAATATTCCTCGCCAACGAGCCGGAAGACAAGCTGGTTGACGTCAAGGGTGGAGACTACCAATTTCCTGGCCTCGATCTCGGTTCCGTCGGCCAGCCTGATCCCCTTAGCCCTGCCATTCTCAATGAGCACCTTGTCCACCTCGTGGTGGACAAAGAACTTACTCTCCATCTCAGAAAAAGCCCGCTGCAGGGCGTGGGTTATGATATGGGTGCCACTGACAACTATCGAGGCCGGGGTCCAGGTCAGAATCAAGCCCAGAACCATAACTAAACTGCCGACTCCGGGCACATCCGGAGGAAGGCAGCCATTGGTTGTGCCAAATGCCCTCATCAGCCAGGTCCTCATCTCCGCGCTCTCGAACAGGTCATAGGCTAATTGCGACACGGTCATAAACTGATATACTGGGTCGATGCCGTCTTCATTTTCCGGCAGGCCAAATAGCTGTTCTAAGGCATCATCGACGCCCCAGGGCGTAGGAGGATTGAAGAACTGCAAGCTGAAGGCATCCCGCCATTTCCTTTGGTACTTCTCGGTGAGAATATGAGCCGTCTCGGCATCTCTTTCTGAGAACCTGGCGATCTCCCTGAAGGTCTTTTCCGCGTTCTCCGTTGAGAACTCAGTCCTTCCTGTGTCCGGGTCAACCACCCGCCATAGGGGATAACTTATCAGGCAGGTCTCGTCTTCGAACACTATACTGGCACCTTGATCCGGGGTGATATAAAGCAAGCCCTTATCCCTCAGTTTGAAATCCTCATAAGCGGGGTGGGCGTAGAAGCGGCTCCAATGAGAGCAAGTGCTGGCGAGGAACGCCGGCAGGGGCAGTTCATCGTTGCAGGCGCCGCCTCCCAGCTCATGCTGGCGCTCAAAGATGGCTGTCTGTAGCCCGGCATTTTGTAGATAACAGGCGATTATGGTTCCGTGATGACCTCCTCCGACTATTACCGCATCATAGCTGGCATCGGCCATTTCTCCTCCTTTTAAAGCTCTTCTTGTTGCCTAATGGTAGACTTTACTGCTGCTAAAGTCAACTCGACCTCGGCGAAGGTCAACAGCTGGCTGTGTCGGTCGAACTATTGACAAAGTCGGTCTTTCTTGGTGTTATAGATGTGGTGTCCTTAGTCAAATCGAGAGGAGATGGCAGATGTCATATGGCTTCGATCTAGTGGAGTTTCAGGGGGATCAAGATATTGAGGCCTACAAGTTGTTTGTCTTAGATGCCTCGCACTTTGCCCCTGCGGTGACGCCGCTTTTCTATCAAGGGGTAGTCCAGCACATGTGGCTCTATCCTAATCACTTGGCCGCTGACTATGTAAGCGACCCGGGGAGGAGAGGTACGGCTTGGAGGTCTTATAAAGGTTATGCCTATCTGGCTGCCGATATGACAACTGAGGCGGAACGTCGAGAGCGCGAGCCCAAATTCAGGGAGAGGATGACTCAGCTTATGGCCGACCCCTGGGAGCCATGGGAAAGGTGGAAGGCGGAGCTCATATCCTATTATGACCATTATATCCCTATGAATCTGGAGCAAATGGGAAATGGGGAGCTCGCCGTTCACCTGTGGGATATCTGGGATTTTGACCGCAAGGTCTGGGAAATCCATATGGTCGCCATGGGTGTTTATATCAGCGGATTCATGGCTTTCCGCAATCTGGCGGCAGAGCTGATCGGGCTGCAACATGAAGACCCCGCCTACGCCAAGTTGGTGTCTGGTTTCGATAACGCCGTGTTCCAGCTCAATAGGGGACTGGCTCAGCTTGCCCAGAAGGCCCTGGAGCTCAAGCTGGAGGATACATTTAAACCTCCCTATGAGCAGGTGCTTGCCGCACTGGAGGAAAGCGCTGCCGGCAGGGAGTGGCTTGAGGCATTCCACGACTTCATCTATGTCAAGGGCAATGGCTGGCGGATGCAGCGGATGCTGGAGTATAACACCCCAACCTGGATCGAGCAGCCCCACTTGGCCATAGCCGATATTAGGCGATTGATAGCTGTTGGCGGGGTTCATGTCCCTGATAAGCATCGGGAGCGAATGGTAAAAGAGCGGGAGGAGACAGAGAGGGAGCTCTTAGCCAGGGTGCCTCCCGGCCAGCGGCAGTGGTTTGAGTTCTTGATGAGGGCCGCCCAGGCGTATGAGTACTTCTGCGAGGATCATGATTACTGGTGCGAGTTTAGATCCCCTTCCGTGGTCAGGCGTGCTGCCATGGAGGCGGGCAGAAGGCTGGTCAAGTCCGGGGTTCTGGAGGATATCGATGATGTGCTGATGCTGCTCATTGAGCATCTGATTCTGGGTACAGCAGGTCAGGAGCGTAATGCAGCCCCGATAAAGGCAGCGCTGAAAAGGAACAAGGAGGAATGGCTTCACAATGTAAATCTTCCCTATCCCAGTGATGAGGTGCCGCTGTTCCTCGGCGATCCATCATGGTTAGCGACGGCAGCAGGTGCCGACCCACTGTTAAATATCCCGATATCACCGCAGGTGGCCAAGCCCGAGGAGGTGGGGGCCACATGTGTCGGCTCTGCCGGAGCACCCGGCGTTGTCGAGGGGACTGCCCGCCTGATACACGATCACAGGGAGTGGGATCAGCTGCAGCCTGGGGAGATATTGGTTGCCCCTTTGACCATGGCCCTCTGGACGCCGCTTTTCAGCACCATCAAGGCTGTGGTCACTGACACCGGTGGGGTGCTACACCACGCTGTAATCGCCAGCCGTGAATACGGCATACCCTCTGTCGCTGGCACCATAAATGCCACCAAGAAGATCAAGACCGGAGACAAGATCAAGGTTGATGGCAACCTGTGCCAAGTCTATATCATAAAGGAGCTGAGGTGATAGGATGACTAAGACGATAGTTATTGTTGGCACGCTGGATACCAAGGGCGATGAGGTCAAGTATATTAAGGGACTGATAGAGAAACGAGGACATAGGACGATCGTTATCGATACTGGCGTTCTCGGCGAGGCTCCATTTGTCCCCGATGTCACACACGACCAGGTAGCTGAGGCGGCAAACACAAGCCTAAAGGAAGTGATTGCCCTTGGTGAGGAGGGGAAGGCAATAGCGGTGATGGCTGAGGGGACGGCGAAAGTAGCCCAGGAGTTATACTCCAGTGGCAACTTGGATGGCATAATTGCTTTGGGTGGCTCCATGGGCACATCGTTGGCTATGCCACTGATGAACGCATTGCCCTTGCTCACCCCCAAGCTCTTGGTTTCTACGGTGGCTTTTAGCCCCATGATACCTCTGGATGTGGTGAGCAAAGACCTCACTGTAATGCCAACGGTGGCTGATATATGGGGTCTTAATCGGATAACAAAAAGGGTGCTTCAGAGTGCGGCCGGGGCCATCGCCGGGATGGTTGAGGAGCAGGAGAAGGAGGAGGTAGCGCAAAAGCCCTTGATCGGGGTAACTACGTTGGGCACCTCGGGCATGAAATATGTGCTCTGGGCTAAGCCACTTTTAGAGCAGAAAGGATATGAGGTCGCCGTATTCCATACTAATGGCATCGGGGGTATGACCTTTGAACAGTTTGTGGAGCAGGGTCTGTTAGCCGGTGCTTTAGACCTCTCCCTCGCTGAGCTGGCTAATCACTTGTGCGGCGGCCATCCCGCGGTGGATAGGCTGGAGGCGATAGGGAAAAGAGCGCTGCCACAGGTTGTAGCTCCCGGTGCCCTGAACTGGTTTTCTTGGTTTGGGTCACTGGAAACTCTCCCCGCTAAGTATCGCGACCGCAAGATGTATATGCATAACCCTCTGGTCATGGAGGTGAAGACGAGCAAGGAGGAAATGGCTGCCATGGGCGAGGTCATGGCGCGAAAGTTGAATAAAGCACTGGGGCCAACAGTGGTTCTCATCCCAACCCAGGGCTTTTCCTCGCGTGATGGGCCAGGTGCCCCGTTCTACGACCCAGAGGCACGCAAGGCATTTATCAACGCCCTGAAGAGGGATATAGAGCCCAAGATTGAGGTCATAGAGTTAGATATGCATTTCAATGACCCAGCATTCGCCCAAGAAGCAGTGTCCATCCTCGACGATATGATGGGGAGATGGCAGCCGGCTATTCCTTGACCAGGCAGCGGGGATGTGCTAAAATAATTTGGAATGGGGAACGGCAAAGCTTTCCCCCAGCGAAGGGTTGGGGCAGGTAGCCTGAGGCAAAGGCTTTTGTTTCAGGTCTTTTTTATTTCGGGCTTCAATTGGAGTGAAAGGGGGATTATAAATGGCTGATGCTAGCTATGATGTGGTGGTAATCGGTGGTGGACATAATGCGTTGATCACCTCCTGTTATCTGGCCGCAAACGGGCTCTCGGTGGCTGTTTTTGAGCGATCGCATGAATTAGGTGGTGGCACCTGCTCTGAGGAGCTCCCTTTGCCCGGGTTTGTGAGCAACCAGTGTAGCCATTCCACCCGCTTCTATAGCCACCCGGCTTATGCTGACTTCAACTTGGCGGAGAAGGGGCTGGATCTGGTCTTCCCCGAAGCCGGCTGCGGCTGTGGCTTCCCCGATGGCACCTATATCGTGACATATCCTACCTGGCCGGTTGTGGATAAGATGACAGGGAAGACTGAATTCTCTGCCGAGAACGCGGAGAAGACCTTTAAATCGATTGCCCGGATTTCGGAGCGGGATGCTGAGACGTGTCGCTTTATATTCGAGAAGTTTCGCACCAAGTGGCTGCCTGCCATTGTTGAGACGCAATATAGCCCGCCCACGCCCTGGGGCGTGAAGGATGCTGTGGAGAGGCTCATGGATGACCCCGAGAGCGGCTTTGATCCTGTATATGCGGTGATGACTGTAGAGCAGCTGGCTCGCGACCTTTTTGAAAGCGTGGAGATGCAATGCTTCTTCATGAGACGACAGTCAACTCAAATGGGGACCTATGGGGAGGATGTAATCGGTCCCCACGGTGCATTGCGCAACCTGGCTACTGTCCTCTCCGTGGCCGCCTCCTCGATTACCATAGGTGGCTCTCATTCCATAGCCCATGCCTTGCAGAAGGCTCTCAGCGACCAGGGAGGCAAGTTCTTCGTCCATCACGAGGTGGACAAGGTGCTGGTCGAGAATGGCACGGCTAAGGGAATCCGCTTGGTTGATGGCACGGAGATCGAAGCCAAAAAGATGGTCATCAGCGGCGTCGATCCGACCCAGACCATCGCCAGATTTATCGGTCCCGAGTATGTAAGCCCGAAGCTCCTGAGAAGGGCGGCTAATATCAAATATGATCGGGGACAGCTCCACTGGGCTAATGTTGCCATGCATGAGTTGCCAAAATACACAGCTGATGACTATGATCCTGATTTTATCTTATGTGCCAACAAGACGCTGATAATAAAGGATACAGACTATCATGCCTCGAAATGGAAGGCTGAGATCTGGCTCGATGGCATGGCCAAGTATTTGGCGTTGGTTGTTTGGGAGGACACCCGCTGGGCGCCGATGAAAGCACCACCGGGGAAGCATAATGCCATGGCCGAGGACTATGCTCCCCCTGCCAGATTCCTCACTGAGAAGCAATGGCTGGAGCTGAAAGTGAAGTGACCTGAGGAGATGATAAGGCAGTGGCAATGGTATGCGCCCAATATGACCAAGGACAACGTCATCGCTGTCTTCGACAACACTCCATATGATGTGGAGAGAAGAAATGTGAACATGCATGAGGGGTGTAGGGACTCCGGCGATCAGATCGCATCTCAGATGGGCCGGTTCAGACCCACCCCGGAGCTTTCGGGCTACCGGATGCCGGTGAAGAACATATACTATTCCTCAGCAGGGGCGCATGACGGGGGTGGTG
>JAUWZY010000023.1 GCA_030615045.1 Chloroflexota bacterium | reverse complement strand
CCTCCGCCTTGGCCAGCTTGGCTCCGTCCAAGGTATACTCGAACCATATCGTGGGCTCGTTATAGGTCCAGGCGATGCCAGCACATTGATACTCCTTGGTCAACCTGATCGAGTCCTCGGCGGAAAGCTGCTGTGACCCACGACCCTGCCCGGGCGTGCTCCAGGAGATCTGCCAGTTCTGACAATGCCTACAGTGGAAGTTGCAGCCCCAGGTCCCCAGGGAAAAGACCATGGTTCCGGGGTGGAAATGAAAAAGGGGCTTTTTCTCAATGGGGTCTACCGCCGCCGATGATACCTCGGCATAGGCCAGGCTGTAGAGAATGCCCTCGCTATTCTGATACATTTTGCACAGCCCGAATCTCTCCGGCGCTATGCGGCAGCGCCATTGGCAGGTGTGGCAGCGCACCGCCGAATTTGGCAGCTTTTCATATAGCATCGCCTCGCGCATACGACCCCCGCCTATTTACTTAATTATAGCACTATCTTATGTCTATGCCTAACCGGGGTCAGCTTGTCAAAGCTATGGTAACAGCCTGAAATAGATAAAGGATGAATTTGGGGGTGGAAAAGGCGATCGAGGAGCTAAAGGGCGAGGGCTAAATCTCTTCCTCTTCTTCGCTGGGCAATTCCACAGCGGGCAAAATCACATCCATCCCTTTTTCTGCCCTCTTCTTTATCGCCGGCAGGGCTTGGATGATTTCTTTCACCTGGGATAATCTTTGCTGCTCCAGGGGCAAAACCAGACCCCGCACCCCGGCTTGCCATAGCCCCTCTATGTCTTCTCTGCGCAGCACGGAAGGCAGTGCCACGAGGGAAGGCTTGCCCACCAGACTTGCCAAGCGTGCGTAGTCCATTAGCTGGCGCACGGTGAGAGGTCCTTGCTCAGCGCTGAAGAACACAGCATCGATGGGCAAGCGAGCGATGGTCCTGGCCAGGCTATCGCTCAGCGAGGGGTCAACCTCCATCACCTTGCCAATCCTTGTTTCGCTCAGGATAGCTGCTGCCACTTCATTGGCATTGAAAAGTAGGAAATCGCACCCCAGCTCGATAAGCTGCTCAACATCATCCTTGGTGACCGCTTCGACTGAGATCCCAAAAGGGATATCTCCCGCTGCTTTGCTAACCTGGGAAAGTGTCTCAGCTAGTCGCTCCAAGTCATCGATAGGGACCAGAAGGGCATCGGCACCCTCTTCCCCGGTGAGGGCTGCCACATCAGGCTCGCCTGGGGACAATCTGGTCACGATTGCCATAGCAGGGCTCTTGGCCTTGGAAGTTTGGGGCCCAAACCCCAGAGGCTGAGCTTTGCCAGCCCAGATTCGCTCCAGCTTATCCAAAAACCTGCTCATCTCGCCAAGCCTGAAATCGCATTCGGAACGATGACTGCCGTTCAGGAATTATGAACGTGACATGCCAGCTGATGTCACCAAGTAGCATAACACCCTGTCTGTTCCAGCGTCAAGCCTTATCCTAAGCCCTGATAATATGGCTTGGCCTGTTGCCAAAGATCCTGCAAATGAGAATCTGCCCGTCCTTGATACGCGCTCTCCAATTTCGAGTGAAGCTCTTGCTCGTAGATGAAAACTGCTTCCATCGCTAACTCTGCCACTGTCGGTTCATCTCCTGCCGACTTCCATGCCATATAACCCTCGTCGCGGCAGATCAATACGCCGTGTTCACTCTCTCTCCAAATACGCCTTGCCAAGGGCTTCCCGCTACAGGCTCTCACCAGAACCAACTCTCCTTTGTTCATTCTATCCCCTTGACGCTTTCGTCCTTGGTCATCATAATAAGTTCCATAACGCATAGCAAAATTCTGTCCAAAATTCTCCAAGCTGGTATTGACAAATGGAATTTGGTATGATGTAATGGAATGCGGAATTCACGCAAAGGGAGCTGGAATGGTTGCAGCAAACGATGAGAAGCGTCTCCCACCTTATGTTTCGTATCGAACGTTTCGCAATTTCCTCATCGACCTTAGACAAGGGATTCCATCTCGTGTTGATA
Source organism: Chloroflexota bacterium (assembly GCA_030615045.1). GTDB lineage: Bacteria > Chloroflexota > Dehalococcoidia > SZUA-161 > JAUWZY01 > JAUWZY01. The sequence continues at coordinate 7,745 of JAUWZY010000023.1, read as the reverse complement.
GAAGCTACTGGGGGACTAAAATGGCAGGGAGCACCGGCATTCAGCTTATGACTGCGCTGCGATTTCTCAGCCTCATAGATGAGGGTGATAGGCCAGCTGAGAAGTTGGTCAGAATAGTTGAATCCGAAGGCAGAGAACGGCAGGAGATCCTCAAAGGGATCGTAAGAGATAAGTACGCATTTGTGTTTGACAGCCTGGAATTGGAGCGAGCAACCCCTGCCGAGCTGGGCGAGAAGTTCAAAGAACAAGGGGCGGAAGGGGATGTGGGACGGAAGTGTATTGCATTCTTTGTGGCAGCGGCGAATGATGCCGAAATTCCCCTTTCCCCTTTTATATTAAAAAAGACCAGAGCCACAAGAACGACGAGCAGGCCCAAGAGAGCTGCGACAAAATCACCTTTGTAGAAGGTAAAAGGGGGCAGGGTTTTGGAAGCACCTGCAGGATTTCCAGCCAGGATAGCTTGGGAGGAAATGCTTTTGAGCAAATTCCCTAGCTTCGACCCGAGTTGGCCTGATGAGGTAAAAGTGAAGTGGTTTGACGCCTTCGATCAACTTATGAGAAGAAAGCCTGCTGAGGGGAGCGAAGAAGGGGACAAGCGGCCTATTAACTAAGCTCGATCTTTGCCTTCACTTGTGTGTTAATCTATTGACAAGTTTTATCAACCAGAGATATACTTTCTTTGATTCCTTCAGTGTTAGCGGTAGTGGCGGTGATTTTGATATTTCACGTGGTGGGTTGGTTTAATTATTGGAGGTGAGAATGACAGTCAAATTAGCTCAAGTCCTGGCAGCAGTTGACCATGCCTTGACGTGTGGCTCCTATGAGGACAAGCTTGGTGAGGTAGCCGAGTATGATGTTACCTTTTGCGCCTTAGATCGCGTAGCCGAAACGTGGAAAGGGAACATATCCTACAAGGTGGCGGACGAGCTTGAAATCAGGCAGGCAATGTTTGTCATTGACGCGGAGTCAGGCGATCTGCGGGTGTTTGCTTCAGGCCAATGGGACTGGGAAGTGAGGCCGTGACCGCTCCCAATTTGTTAAGCCAGCGATCGGATTCGGACCGATGACCTGCGGTTTACGAAATTGCTGCTCTACCGCTGAGCTACGCTGGCCTTGCCAAACTATTATATCAGAAATCCTCGCTGGGAGTCGATGTTCCATATGCTATGAGAGCCAAGAAGGCATAGCGAGGTTATGGCCATGACAGCGGCTTTGGTGATCCTGCTCAGTTACCTCCTGGGCTCCATCCCTTGCGGTTATATCGCTGGACATCTGGCGGGGGGTGTTGACATCCGAACTGTTGGCGATGGGAATATGGGCGCTGCCAACGTCTTCCGTGAGATAGGGGCCAGGGCTGGGATCGCAGTTGGGCTTGCCGACGCGGCAAAGGGAATGCTGGCCATGATGATGGCGATGGTGCTGAATGTCTCTATGGCGGTTTTGCTCATCGCCGGACTGGCCGCAGTAGTCGGCCACAACTGGCCAATTCTTACTGGGTTTCGTGGTGGTCGAGGTGAAAGCACCACTATAGGTGTGTTGCTGGTTTTGATGCCAAAAGCGATGCTGATACAATTAGCTGTCGCTGCGGTGCCCCTTTTCGCCTCTCGCAAGGCCGTCTTTGCCAGCACCTTCCTTTTCATCCCCCTGCCGCTGGTGGTTTGGTTGCTTGGGCTGCCTGGGCTGCTTATCGGTTATAGCATTGCCCTCCCCGGCGTGGTTGGTGTCACTCATTTTCTCAGGACGAGGCAGGTACCTCATCCCAGGGCGGCGAGAGGCGCATAGCCGGATAGTTATATTTTGCCGAAAAAGACCTTGATAAAGGGATAGATCCCAACTAAGAAGAGGAAAGCTATAGCGCCCAAAATAGCGCCTATCAGGTTAATCTCAGCGACCACAGTCGCATCTCCAAGGTGACACAGCCGGAAGATCAGGCTGCCGATGAAGCCACCGATCAAACATACGGCCACAGTCTTGAGCCTGCTGGGCGGTATTGCTACGGGCGCCAGCTTCTTAGCTATGTATCTTATTGAGATGGCAATGGCAAGTAGGAGCAAAAGGCCCAAAGCCCACATCTTGGATACCGGTGGCCCTGCTACTTTTCCTTTCTCCACAGAGCATGGGCAAATTTTATATTATCAATTATATATCCACAGGCATTGAAAGCTGGCTCGCGATGAGCAGCGCTCACCGCTATTAGCAAAATATTATCTGAAACCCTCAAGGTTCCCACACGATGCACTATCACAATGTCATCGATGGCGAAATTGTCACGAGCTGCCTTCTCTATTTCCTCCAGCCTTTTGCTGATAGCCTCGTCATCGACTGCGAACTCTAAGCTCTCGATTTGTTTCCCGGCGGAGAAACTTCGCACTGTACCAACATATACTACTATGGCTCCGATTTCCGGCTTTTTCATCCCGGCAACGATCTCGTCTGCCGAAAAATCCCCTTTTCGTACTTCGATCATCTCTGGCACCACGAGTTAACGGTTAACAGCTCACCCCAAAGGCGATGTAGGTGAGCTGGTAACCTCTGAAACCTATCTTAGCTTTTCCCTGGGAACAGGTCAAGGCGATGCCATAGGGATTGGGGGCGGTGGGATAGGGATTGGGACCTCGGGCAGATGAGTTAGCGCCTCCTTTACTTTCTCCTTGGGATACTCATAGTCCTCGAGCTTGCCCGAGAGGTACTCATCATAGGCGCCGAGGTCGAAGTGACCATGCCCGCTCAGGGCGATAAGAATGGTCTTTTTCTCCCCTGATTCCCGACACTTGAGGGCTTCATCGATTGCCACCCTAATGCAGTGTGCCGGCTCCGGCGCTGGAAGAATGCCCTCGGTGCGGGCAAAGGTTACCGCAGCCTCAAATATAGGCCTCTGATACAGAGCCACCGCCTCCACGAACCCAAGACGATGGAGGTGACAGATAATGGGCGCTATGCCGTGGTAGCGCAAGCCCCCGGCATGGACTGGCGGCGGGACGAAGGTATGGCCCAGGGTATACATCAAGGCTATGGGAGCCATCCCGGCGACATCACCATAGTCCCAGGCATAGGGACCCTTGGTCACGCTGGGGCAGGCTTGGGGCTCACAGCAGACGATGCGCAGACCTGGCTTTTTGCCCTCGATTTTATCCTTGACAAAGGGCAGGAGGACGCCGGCGAAGTTCGAGCCGCCTCCGATGCAGCCGACGATCATGTCGGGATAAACATCGGCCATCTCCATCTGCTTCTTAGCCTCCTGACCGACAATGGTCTGGTGCATCAAAACATAGTTAAGAACGCTGCCCAGTGAGTAGAAGGAATCATCACGGGCAAAGGCATCTTCCACCGCCTCGCTGATGGCGATGCCCAGGCTCCCGGTGCACTCGGGGTCTTCGGCCAGGATGCGGCGCCCGATCTCGGTGTCCTCGCTCGGGCTGGGGACACACTTAGCACCCCAGGTCTCCATCATCACCCGCCGATAGGGCTTCTGATAGTAGCTGACCTTGACCATATAGACTTTGCATTCCAGTCCGAAGAACTGGCAGCCCAGTGCTAGGGCGCTGCCCCATTGCCCGGCGCCGGTCTCCGTGGCCAGGCGTTTGGCTCCTTCTTTCTTGGCGTAGTAGGCCTGGGCCACTGCCGTATTTGGCTTGTGGCTGCCGGCAGGGCTGACCCCTTCATATTTATAGAAGATCTTAGCCGGGGTATCAAGTGCCTTCTCCAGGCGATAGGCACGGATCAATGGTGTTGGCCGCCATGTCCGATATACTTGCTGTACCTCCTCCGGAATCTCGATGTAGCGCTCTTTGCTGAACTCCTGCTCATTGAGAGCCTCCGGGAATAATGGAGGGGGCAAGCGTGTTGGCTCTTTCGTGCCCGGATGAACCAGTGGCGGCAACGGCACTGGCAGGTCCGCCTGAATGTTGTACCAGGCAGTGGGCATTTCCTTTTCTGTCAAAATGAACTTGGTCTCCATTCATCCTCCTTTCAATCATTCTGTCCCGCTACTTGGACATATGCTACATAGCTGACCTCCTTTGCCCAAATAAAAACCCCGCCCCAAGGGGCGGGGGTTAGTCCGCGGTGCCACCCTTTTTAGCTATCATTCTGGAAGGAATGATTAACCATCTCTTTCAGGTACGGAGGCAGCTCCTCGATACCCTAGGCCCTGATAACGGTGCCCCTCCGGCAAAGCCTACTCAGCCGATCACCCCACAAAATCCTCGATTTTAAAGTGCCTTTCGGTTTGCAGCTCCCAAGCCCATTCCGCCTCTGCGCTGGCATCAGCTCTCACCTTATCTGACTCTCTGTAGCCCGCTTGAAGCGTACTCGCCTCGTTCGCAGCCTTTACCCTATGAAATTGTGCCCACTAATATAACAGAGAAATAGTCTTTTGTCAATACCATTAGACTTCGGGAACATTGACAAGTTGGTCGAAAAAGGCCAAAATCTATTTTCAGTATCTCAAGAGCGGTAAACTCGAACTATATGACTTTGTGATGGAAGCGCTCTATATCATACTCATTGCCATGAGCCCCATAGCCGAGCTACGCGCGGCGATACCGATTGGGTATCTGGAATTCGAGCAGCCCCTGTATGTGGCTGTGTTATTGTCCCTCCTGGGGAATATGATCCCGGTCTTTTTTCTCCTGTGGCTACTTCCGCGGCTGTCAAGGCTCTTGACTTCCTTCCCTAATCCAGCAGGGCGCTTGTTAAATTGGCGGGCTGAGCGCCTGCGCACAACACAGGGAAACCGGTTCCGGAAGTATGGGGCTTTTATCCTTGTCCCTCTGGTGGCCGTGCCCTTGCCTTTTACCGGCGCTTGGACGGGATGCATAGCGGCCTGGGCGTTCGATATCCCCCCTAAGAAGGCATTGCCCTTAATCGCCCTTGGGGTGCTTATTGCTGGCATCATCGTCACCGCACTTACCATCGGCGGCATCAACGTCACGCATTGGTTTTAAAATGTCTCGGTATGCTATAATGTGTCTCTGAAATGGAGCGAGTAGCAATCATTGGGCTTGGTCTTATGGGCGGCTCACTGGGACTGGCGCTAAAACGAGCCCGGGTGACCGATATGGAGATTTCGGGCTTCAGCCGAAACCCAAAGACAGCCACCAGAGCATTGAGCCTTGGTGTTATCGATAAAGCTGAAGCCGAGATCACCGCTGCGGTAGAGAGAGCCAGCGTGGTCATCATCGCCATCCCGGTATTAGCTATCAGGGATATCATGCAACAGATCGCGGCCCACTTGCCAGCACAGTGCATTGTCACCGACACCGGGAGCACCAAGATGCAAGTAATGAACTGGGCTCAGGATTTGCTGCCAGCGACGGTGGACTTCATCGGTGGCCATCCCATGACCGGGAAGGAGATCTCTGGGCTCGATGGTGCTGAGGCTGAGCTATTCAACGGCTGCGTTTATTGCCTGACCCCGAAATCAAATGCAAGCTCAGAGGCAGTGCAATCGATGACCAGATTGGTAAGGCTGGTAGGAGCAAATCCTCTCTTCATCGACCCAGCAGAGCATGATAACTTTGTGGCCGCGGTCAGCCACTTGCCCATTTTGCTGTCGGCGGCTCTGGTCTCCGCCACTGCCACTAATCCCTCGTGGACTGAGATGTCTAAGCTTGCCGCCACTGGCTATCGCGACCTGTCTCGCCTTGCGCTGGGAGACCCTGAGATGAGCCGGGATATCTGCCTCACTAACCAGGTCAATATCATCAACTGGATGGACCACTATATCGAGGAATTGAAGAGATATCGCCGCCTGATGTCGGAAGGTGGCGAGGAACTGATGGAGGCGTTTCTTCGTGCTCAACAGGCGCGCAGGAAATGGCTGCAAAAGCATCAAGGCTGAAATGGAACGCAAGGTGAGGCAGAGCCAGGCCCTCAGAGGGGAAGTCGTCCCCCCCGGCGACAAGTCCATCTCCCACCGCGCCGCGATTCTGAACGGTATAGCCTTTGGCACGGGCAGGATCGATAACTTCTCGCCCTCTGCCGATTGCCTATCCACTGTCTCCTGTCTCAGAGCTTTGGGGGTGGAGATCGAGGATCAAGGGATCAGCCTTGCTGTCTGTGGCAAGGCGATGGGAGGTTTGACTGAGCCCTATGATGTGCTCGATGCCGGTAATAGCGGGACCACGATGCGCCTTCTCGCCGGGCTTCTTTCCGCTCAGTCATTCCTGTCCATCATCACCGGAGACCAGTCGCTTCGCTCCCGACCCATGGACCGCCTGATCCAGCCCCTTCGACTTATGGGTGCCGATATCTGGGGCCGAGAGCACGGCTCTCGAGCCCCGCTGGTGATAAAAGGAGGCCAGCTCCATGGTATCCGATACCAACTCCCCGTCGCCAGCGCTCAGGTGAAATCAGCCATCCTGCTGGCAGGGCTTTTCGCCCAGCATGATACCACCATCGAGGAGCCGGCATTCACCCGAGACCACACCGAGCGGCTGCTGCAAGCGATGGGAGATAAGATAGAAATCGAGGGCCGCAGGATAACTATCTCACCAAGTTCTTTGTCTGCCATTGACCTTCATATCCCCGGTGACCTCAGCTCCGCTGCCTTCTGGCTTGTTGCCGGCGCAATTCATCCCCACGCCGAGATCAAGATACGGGATGTCGGAGTCAATCCCAAGCGAAGCGGGATCATCGATGTGCTTAAGGCTATGGGGGCCGATATCAGGGTGGAGGGCGAGCGGGTGGAGGGCGGCGAGCCCATCGCCGATATCTCCGTACGGTCCAGCTCTTTAGTCGGAACTCATGTTGCCGGCGAGCTTGTGCCCAGGCTTATCGATGAGATCCCAGTGCTTGCTGTAGCTGCCTGCGTAGCCGAGGGGACAACAGTGATCCGTGACGCCCAAGAGCTGCGGGTAAAGGAGGCAGACCGGATCGCGACCACGGTGGAAGAGCTCTCCAAATTCGGCGCCGAGATCGAGGAATTACCCGATGGCATGGTCATCCATGGCGAAAAGCGGCTTAGAGGCGCTGAGTGCCATAGTCACCAGGACCATCGTCTGGCCATGGCTCTGGGCGTGGCAGCGCTGGTCGCTGAGGGGGAAACTGTGATCCAGGGCGCCGAGGCAGTGAATTTCTCCTATCCTGGCTTTTGGCGCGATTTGGCAAGGCTGAGCAAATGAAGGGGGCAAATTCGCTCTTTATCGTCATCTCCGGACCATCGGGGGTGGGCAAGGATACCGTCCTCGCTAAGATGAAACAGTCGAGACGCTTACTCCACTACGTGGTGACGGCAACCACTCGGCCACAGCGATCTGGGGAGAAAAACGGCCTGGACTATCATTTCGTCTCCGAAGAGCAGTTTAAGCAGATGATCGATACCGGACAGCTTCTGGAGTGGGCCAATGTCTATGGCAATCTATATGGGGTGCCAAAACGCCAGATCCAGCAGGCGCTGGCCCAGGGCCTGGATGTGGTGGTCAAGATAGATGTCCAAGGCGCGGCTACCATTAAGAACATCCTGCCTCAAGCCGTGTTCATCTTCTTAATGCCCCCTTCCCTCGATGAATTGGAAAGACGGCTCAAGGAGCGAAAGACGGAATCAACCGAGGAGCTTAAGCTACGAATGGAGACCACAAGAAGGGAAATGGACAGCCTTCCCCTGTTTGATTATGCGGTGGTCAATCATCAGGATCGCTTAGACTTGACCATCGCCCAGATCGATGCCATCATCAGCGCTGAAAAGTGCCGGGTGAAGCTGAGGATTATCGAGTTGTAGTAGGAGGTGTTCAGGATGGGAGAGG
>JAUWZY010000067.1 GCA_030615045.1 Chloroflexota bacterium | reverse complement strand
TAAAAGGCAGCAGTGCCCTCTTTAAAGTCCTCTGCATTTCCCCGAGCTTCCCTTAATACTTGGCTTAGCTCATCGAGCGAGGCCATGTCCAGGGCATTCATCTGCGCTGGGCGGTTAAGGGTGATCATTAGAGTAGCATCTTCTCGAGTCAGAGGTAGATTTTGCTAACTCACTGCGCAAACTCCTCTGCTCAGATACTACTGCAAGGGGATTAGCGCGTCAAATTTCGTTTACCAAGGAAGGTTGACAAGTTGAGAAGAAGGTGATACAATACGCCACGATTTACCATTAAATAGGAAGGGGGTGAGCAAGAGTGGCAGAACAAGTGCAATGGGGTAATCCTCATGTGGCAACCCCTTGGATTGTAGGGATAACCTGTTTTGGGCTCTGTGGGCTGCTCACAGGGGCAGTGCCGGGGTCGGGGAGAGTGCCGTGGGAGCTGACGGTAGCCTCGGGATGGGGTCCTCAAATCCAAGTCAGTGCTTTCGCGGTCATAGCCCCGTTGATTTTGTGTGCCGTGATCGGCTTAGTGTTCGGGATTATACACCTGAGGCGAGGCGAAACAATGCCGGGCATGCTGGCTATGATCTTCGGCCCCTTGATCGGCGGTCTCTGGGCCCTGTTGTTCCTCTTGAAGCTCGTGCTTCCACACTTCGGCCCACACGGGCTAGTATCCGCAGGGCCGCTTGCGGGAACGGGAGCAACTTATCCCCTATTGGCCGGCAACCCACTGCTAGAAGGCTGGCTCTGGCTGGCTGTATCCCTTTGTTTACTCGTTATGGCCATTGCCTTGGGTAGGATCAGTTGGCAACCCTGCGTTATGATCTTCCTCAGTGCTGTGATCTTTTTCCTGATCGCACTTTGGAGCTTTGCCGGCGCCCCTGATCCGCTGACCTCTGGGTTAGCTCAGGCAGCGGGTTGGATGCTTCTGTTGTTTGGGGTGTGGATTATCTACTTCGGCGCAGTAGGGCTGATCAATGAGACATTTGCCAGACCGATACTGCCCATGGGTAGCCCGATCTTCAAGTAGCGGATTTGGGGCTGTGTTCACAGGTTGTTGACCTGGGCCAGTGGTTGTTATGTCCTGCTGCCGAATGAGCGCATTTCAGGGGGCATTGACAGATTGTGAGCAGTGTGCTATAATCCACCCAACTTTATTCTTAATAGAAAGGAGGTGATACTGTGGGAAATGATTTTCCAACTGCAAGTTGGACGGTGACGCAGCCGTGGCGGGGCATATTTGGCATGCTTGTCTGCCTGGGGGTCGCATTTGCCATTACCACTGCCTTCGATATGGATGCGTTCGCGGGGGTGTTTACCGCGTGGGCTATCTGCATAGTCCCCATCGAAGTCGTCGTCGGCATACCATGGATGGGCGGCAAGTTCCCTGCGGGACAGTTTGAGAACCCATGGAAGGGCATCTTCATAATAATCTTCATGTTCATGATCGCTACCTTCGCATTCCTGTTCATAACCCGATTCATTGGCGCGGCCGGGCTTATGACTAGTCATGCCCCGATACATCCGCTGATGAATACCTGGATCATCGGGGTGGTGATCACGACCTTTTTCGGGGTCATAGCGTTTGGCTGCTGGCCATTTCACAAGATGTCGCTTCCTGCCAAGGGTTTCCTCACGCTGTTAGCGGTCTACCTGATCTGGACTGCCGGGTTCAGGCTTATCTCCTTTGACGGAGTAATGGTTGCGCCCAATTTGGTCTTGCCGTTCTATTCCATTAGCCCCATCTTTGGGCCTGGGCTCTTCGCGGCAGTGGCGGGGACTCCGACTGTGATGGGCCCGGCTGTCGGTAATTTCATGGGCGTAAACCCGAGCGGGCCAATTCCCTGGGAGGCGATGCTGACTTTCTTCTTCGGCATGGTTGTTTTCCTGTTTGTGTTTGTGCACCTGGGCATGTGGCCGTTCAGTAAGTTCAAGTCGTTGATGGTGCAGCCAATCCTGGGCATTGTGCTCATGATAGCCTGTTTTGCCGGCGCTCTCATCACCTACGCCATTATGGTCTGGGGCATGGACATCTATCCGATCAAAGTGATGCTGTATTATATCTGCTTTGCCTTCGGCATGCTGGGGATCATATTTATGTTCCAGATGTGGCCAGGCCGTATGTGGGCAGGGCCAGTCGGCGGCTTTGTCAATCTCCTGGTTTCCGCCGTGCTCGCCATCATAGCCTTCTATGGCATACAGGGCTTTTGCTCCATGATTTTCGGTCCGGAGTACTTCGTTCAGACCGGGAACGGGTATCTTGCCTTGGGTCCTTCGGGCTGGTTTGCCATGGCTAACGTGATGCTGGCATTAACATTCCCTGCTTGGGCTGTATATGGACCCGTCTTCGATTTCTGGCCGTTACCGCCAACGCCAGCGCCTCCTTCCCACTAACCAGGAGGCTCTGCTGCACACTAACCTTAAATAAGCAGGAGCTGAATAGAATAGGGGTCATCCGAGGATGACCCCTTATCTATTTATGAGCAGTTTCTGGGCCGGTTCTTGACTTAGCTCGGTGATTTGTGCTACCTTTAACCAGAAGCAAAGGAGCCTTTCGCTTGGCTGAAGTTCATTCCCCCCATTTTGTCGATTGGGCCATAACCAGGAAATGCAATCTGAGCTGTCGCCACTGCCGTGGCATGACCGAGGGGGAACTCTCCACCGAGCAGGCGAAAAGACTCATCGCCGAGATCGCAGAGCTTGAGCCCGGCTGGGTCATTGTCGAGGGCGGGGAGCCACTGCTTCGTGAGGATTTATTTGAGTTACTTGAGCTTATGGGGCAACGGCAGCTCGATGTCCACCTCATTACCAATGGCATGCTGCTGACGCCAGAGATGCTCTCAACCTTCAAGCAGTTGGGGGTGAAGATGATGGTAAGCATCGATGGCGCCACCGCGGGCACCTTTGAGGCGATAAGAACAGGTGCCAGCTTTGAAACAGTGATGCAATCGGCTCGTGATTGCGCCAGGGAGGGGCTTCTCGAGGCCATAAATACCACCATTTCGCGGACAAACTATGCTGAGATACCAGGCATCTTGGAGCTGGCGGGCTCAATTGGAGCGGAGAAGGTGACATTTATCGGGCTCAAGCCATGTCAAGACTACAGCGCGCAGTTTCTCCCCCCTCAGGAGTATGGCGCAGCGATCGAGCTTGTCTGCCAGGCGGCGGCGCAAACAGGGCTCGATTTCTTCTTCGACGAGCCTTTCTTCTGGGCTATGGTGCGAGAACAGGGACTTGTTGCGCCAAGGCCAGCGATGAGCAGCGGCATTTTAGTCGCTTCGACTACCGCCTGCATCATCGGTGAATATGTTTTCATCGAACCCAATGGCGAGGTAAAGCCTTGTAGCTTTGCCCCTCTGATTTTAGGCAATGTCAAGGAGAAATCCCTGGGCCAAATCTGGCATGAGGCTCTTTCCTCCCCATTTATTCGCCAGCTTAAAGATCCCAAGAGCAGAACTGGATATTGTCGAAGTTGCAAATACCTGGAGGACTGCAAAGGATGCCGTTCTCGATCCTTTGTCCTCACCGGTGACTGGTTCTCCTCTGATCCAGCTTGTCCGTTAAGCATTAAATGAGTGGCTGAAAAATGAGAGTCGTCGGCATCGATCCCGGCACCATGAGCTTTGACTTCTTCGGTATGGAAGGGGAAAGGATTATCTCAGACCTTTCCGTTTCCTCAACCGAGGTGGCCCGATACCCTGAAGTGCTGTTGGATACTGTTAGAGCTATCTCCCCGTTGGATATAATAGTGGGTCCCTCTGGCTACGGCCTGCCCTTAACCCGTATCAGGGACGCCACAGATCGCGAGCTATCCCTTATGGTTCCCCTGGACGAAAGCGTCCCTGTCAATGAGGGCATTAGAAAGGTTTTCCAATTGATGAAGGCCGAGGGCTTACCTGTTTATTTCACCCCCGGCGTCATCCACCTCTCCACTGTCCCTCTTTATCGAAAAGCAAACAAAATGGATATGGGCACCTCTGACAAGGTATGCTGTGTGGCACTGGGGATCAGGGATCAGGCGGAATACTACGGGGTAGATTACAATGAGACCTCTTTCATCCTGGCGGAGGTGGGCTATGGCTTTAATGCCATCATCGGCGTTGAGCAGGGCAAGGTGGTTGATGGTTTGGGTGGAACCTCAGCAGGCCCCGGTTTCCTCACCTTAGGCGCTATGGACTCGGAGCTTGCCATGCGCTTGGGGAGGTTCCCCCAGATAGTGCTCTTCACTGGCGGGGCCAAGGATGTAGCTGAAAAAGAGGATTTAACCCCCGAGGAGCTGGCCAAGGAGCCCCATAAATACCCGCAGGCTTGGAATATGATCTTGGAAAGCGTGGTCAAGGGGGTGGCGGCGATGACGGTCTCGGTGGAAAAGCCGCGCGAGATTTTGCTTTCGGGGAGGCTGTCCAGGATCCCTGAGATTGCTGAGGCGCTGGCGGTCAAGCTCTCCCGATTCGGGGCGGTGCGGATGGTGGGGAGGCAGGCGAAAGTAGCCAAAGAGGCGGCCGAGGGGGCATATATCATCGGGGAAGGGTTATTGGGCGGCAAATATAAAGGGATCGTTGATTCCCTGGAGCTGAGAAAATCCAGCGGCACGATGTTCGATCATGTCCGATTAAAAGGGGTCGAACTTGAAAAGCCTTAAGCTGGCTGTTATTAGCGGGGACGGAAAATGAGCGCATTAAGCGAAGCACTCAAATCAGGCAAGTTTGTGGTAACCTCTGAGATTGGTCCGCCCAAGGGCGTGG
>JAUWZY010000098.1 GCA_030615045.1 Chloroflexota bacterium | reverse complement strand
GAAACTGGCTGCTGTCCAGGTACCACGGCATCCGCAGATGTTATAGAGGAAGTTTCTCAGGATGGCCTTGCCCTGAGGGGTATGTACCACTTCGGGATGGAATTGCAAGCCGATGATGCCACGGTCGTTGCCCATAGTGGCAATAGGTGAGTTCTCGGTGGAGGCCAGGATAGTAAAGCCCGGGGGCAACTTCAGGATCTGGTCGCCATGGCTCATCCACACTGGCATCGATGAGGGCAAGCCGGCGAAAAGCGGGGAATCCACTGAGTTCTGGTGCAGGATAGCAAGACCATACTCGCGTTTCTCCGCTGGAGCCACTCGGCCCCCAAGCTGATGGGTCAGAACCTGCATCCCGTAGCAGATGCCCAGCACAGGGAGCTGGCTTTCATAGACATAAGCTGGTGCCAACGGCGCCTCAGGTTGGTAAACACTGCCAGGACCCCCAGAAAGGATAAAGCCCTTGGGCTTCAAGGGGGAAACACTTTCCCAGGGGGCATCAAAAGGCAAGACCTCGCAGTAGACCTGACACTCCCGGACCCTTCTGGCGATAAGCCAGCTATACTGGGAGCCGAAGTCAATGATGATAACTGCTTCTTGCCCGCTGGGGCGCCTTTTCTTCTCCAAAATAACTCACAAACCTCGACCCAAGCTTATCATTATGGTATACTCAAGTCAAGCATTTTCCGGGATGCCAATGGAAGACCAGGTTGAGCTTGCCATCGAGGTTCTCAAAGAAGGTGGCGTGGTAGCTTTTCCCACAGATACTGTCTATGGCATTGGCGCCAATGCTTTCATCGAGCAGGCAGTGGCGAAAATCTACCAGATAAAGCAGCGACCTCGCCATCTCGCCCTGCCCTTGCTCATCAGCAGCAAGCCTGATTTGGAGCGAGTGGCTCTTGTAGTCCCGGAGGTGGCTTGGCGCTTAGCTGATCGCTTTCTTCCCGGCGGGCTGACTTTGGTGCTCAAAAAAGCGGCTGTGGTCCCAGATATTGTAGCTCCAGGCGACACAGTAGCAGTGCGAATCCCGGATCATCCTATCCCCATCGCTCTTATTCGCGGGCTTGGCACCCCCTTGATCGGGACCAGCGCCAACCCCTCGGGAGGAGCGAGTCCAGTCACTGCCCAGGAGGTTCGGGAGCAATTAGGCAATAAAGTCGACTTTATTGTTGATGGCGGGAGGTACTGTTGGGGTGTTGAGTCTACCGTGGTCGATGTCAGCGGTAAGCTTCCCAGGATCCTGCGAGAGGGAGTAGTGTCTCGGCAGGAGATCGAGGAGCTCTGCGGATACTGTCTTTGAGGAGGGCAAAGATGCGCATCGCCATTGGTTGTGACCACGCCGGCTTCAACCTGAAGCAGTGGATCATCAGCCTACTCACTGAAATGGGAGATAGCTATGAGGATTTCGGTTGCTATGACTTGGGTTGCGTCGATTACCCAGATACCGGGCGGGCGGTGGCTGAGTCCGTGGCTCAGGGGCATTTCGACCATGGCATTTTGATCTGCAGCACCGGAATCGGCATGTGCATGATCGCCAACAAAGTGCACGGCGTCAGGGCAGCACTATGTCACAATACCTTTACCGCCAGGCGGGCCCGGGAGCATAATGATGCCAACGTCCTTTGCCTTGGGGAGAGTGTATTAGGGCAGGGCGTGGTTCGGGAGATTGTGACCACCTACCTGAACTCCCAGTTTGTCGGTGGCAGGCACGCCCGGCGCCTGGAGAAAATGCAGGCTATGGAGACCGGGAGTTGACAATGGGTCTGCTCCAGGTTCTGGAGCGATATCGGAGTGAAATCCAAGCCGAGCTGAAATCGCTCATCGATCTCACCTCGCCCTTATTTCCCCTGATGGGTTATCATCTGGGCTGGGTTGACCAGCGAGGTCAGCCGAGGTCTGGCTCTGGTGGCAAGATGCTGCGCTCCACATTGTGTCTCCTCGCCTGTGAGGCAGTGGGGGGAAGCTGGCGGGGGGCACTCCCGGCAGCTGCTGCTGTGGAGCTGGTGCATAATTTTTCCTTGATCCATGATGATATCGAGGACAGGAGCCCCCAGCGCCGGGGTCATCCTACCTTATAGCACCTATGGGGGCAGCCACTGGCGATAAATGCCGGCGACGCAATGCATACCCTCAGTTGCCTCGCCTTGCTCAGACTTGAAGAGCGAGGGGTGCAGCCTGAGAAGGTGCTCCAGGCAGCTCGCCTTCTGGATGAGAGTTGCCTCAGGCTATGCGAGGGGCAACATCTGGACCTTTGCTATCAAAACCGCCTTGATATCGAGGTCAACGACTATCTGAAAATGATCAGTGGCAAGACCGCCACCCTTTTTCAGTGCTCGCTGAAGCTCGGCGCTCTCCTCGGGGCAGATGATCGGGAGTTAGTGGAGTGCTTAGGTCATTTCGGGCACAATTTAGGGCTCGCCTTCCAAATCAGAGACGATATCCTTGGCATTTGGGGGCAGGAAGAGGTCAGCGGAAAGTCCTCGGTCAGCGATATCCAAGAGATGAAGAAAACGTTGCCCATAATCTACGGGCTGGCCAAAGATAAGGAACTATCCATGATTTATCGTAAAGAGTCACTGGATGGAGATGATTTGGTCTCAGTGCCGAGTATTCTGGAAAAGGTTGGTGCTCAAGCCTACGCTCAAGACGTGGCCCAGCGCTACTATGATGAGGCCTTGAGCGCATTGCAATCAGCCTCTATCCCGTCACCAGCTAAAGAAGAGTTCGAAGCGATAGCTGATTTCATTTTGAAACGTGGCTATTAAGCAGCAAGGAGGGGCATGAAGTTAGCGATTACAGGAAAAGGAGGGGTGGGCAAAACCACCCTGGCCGCACTCTTGTCTCGAATCTAT
>JAUWZY010000041.1 GCA_030615045.1 Chloroflexota bacterium | reverse complement strand
CCACTACTAAGATAGCGATATCGGTGACCTGGGCTCCGCGAGCACGCATCGCGGTAAAGGCTTCGTGCCCCGGGGTATCAATGAAAGTGATCTTTTGCCCTTGAACCTCTACCTGATAGGCTCCAATGTGCTGGGTGATGGCACCGACCTCACTATCGACGATATTGCTCTGGCGAATGGCATCAAGGAGTGTAGTCTTGCCATGGTCTACATGGCCCAAGATGGTGACCACAGGGGGGCGGGGCCTCAAAGCTTTTGCATCCTCTTCCAGAAGGCCATGCTTAGGCACTCGCCCCGGGGCGGCTATCTCTGGCTGCTCAACGGGCTCATAGCCTAAATTAGAGACCACCTTAGCGGCGTCATCGTAACTGATGACCTGGTTTACGCTGGCCATAACCCCATTTCGCATCAATCCCTTGATGACCTCAATGGGGCTGGTGCCCAAGAGCTCTGCCAGTTGCTTTACGGTGAGCCTCACTGGCAGTATGACCTGCCTTTTGCCCTCCGACTGACTCATTCAAACGCCCTTTCATTGGCGGGGAAGATCTTACTATAATGTAAGAGCTCGGCTCGCTGCTCTGGGGACAGCTCTATCTTCAGGGCACGGGCTAATCGATTTTTTCGATCCTTCCTCAGCCCGATTTCCCAGCAGCTTTGGTTTTTGCACAAATAGGCGCCTCGGCCCGACTCCTTGCCTCTCGGGTCTATCTCCACTGTCCCTCGTGGGGTGCAAACGATGCGCACTAACTCCCATTTCGCCCTTACCCTGCGACAAGCAATGCAGGTTCGCTGCGGCACACGCTTTAATGGCATTAACCCCCTCTAAGCTTGGGAATCCTCCTCTTCCACCGGGTAAGCTACTGAGGGCTTAACGCCTCGCTTCCCCTCGGCATCCTCGCGCCCTGCTTCAGGGCTTGGCTTTTTCTTTCTCTCTTTCCTCGCCTTAGCCTGCGGCTTGGGCACTGCTGTGAAGATATCCTCAGCAAAGCGAAGTCCAGGCTCCAGGGGGTGTGCCGCCACTATCTCCAGGGGTTCAACCTCCTCGGCCAATTCCGCAGCGACTTCGGTCACCTCTGCCAGCGCTGCTTCCTTCTTCATCGCCGCTTTCTCCTCTTCGGCGACGCTGGCGCTCTTGATATCGATCTTCCAACCGGTGAGCTTGGCAGCGAGCCTGGCATTTTGGCCTTCTTTGCCAATGGCCAAGGATAGCTGCTCATCGGGCACAACCGCAGTAACCGCCATCTCCCCCTCAGCGGCGTCCACACTTATTACTCGGGCTGGGGCCAGGGCATTTGCGGCGAAGACCTTAGGGTCGGGGTGCCAAGAAATGATGTCTATCTTTTCCCCCTGAAGCTCATCGATTATGTTCTGAATCCTGATGCCGCGGAGCCCGATGCAGGAGCCCACGGGGTCGACTCCTTCTTGGCGAGCCGCTACTGCTACCTTGGCTCGAGAGCCCGGTTCACGGGCGATAGCCCTAAGCTCGACCACGCCATTATTGACCTCTGGGACCTCGAGCTCAAAGAGGCGGCGCACCAGATTAGGATGGCTGCGAGAGAGCAGTAACCGCGGGCCTTTGTCAGCGCGATTGACCTCCATCAAATACAGCTTAAGTCTTTGCCCGACACGGTAGCGCTCTGTCCGCACCTGCTCTTGAGGTGGCAGTGTGCCCTCGACTTTGCCCAGGTCGATGATGATTTGCCTGGGCTCTACCCTCTGGACAACACCGCTCACGATTTCTCCCTCTCTGGCGGCGAATTCCCCGAGGATGAATTCACGCTCCGCCTCACGGAGACGCTGCATCACCATCTGCTTTGCGGTTTGGGCTGCAATTCGCCCCGCGTTGGGCGGAGTAACCTCCACGGCGATGGCCTGGCCAAGCTCAACGTCCTTTTTTATCTTCCGAGCTTCGCTCAATGACAGCTCATGGCAGGGGTCAGTAGGGTTTTCCACCACCGTTTTCTGGGCATAGACCCGCAACTCACCAGAGGTGGGATGGATCTTGACCAAAATGTTATATCGTGAGCCGAACTCATCCTTGCGGTAAGCGGATACCAGTGCTGCCTCCACTGCCTTAAGCACCGCCTCCTTGGGCAAGTTCCTCTCGGCGGCCAGTTGTATGATAGCGAGCAGAAATTCGCTCTTCATGCCCGGCACAACCCCCTTGGCTAACAAAAAAGTGGGTGCCTACCCACTTGGCTTCCATTAGAATATACCACGTTTTGGCACGCAATTCAACCCTTCTATAGCAATCTTCTCGATTCTTTGAGCCCTTTGATCACAAGTGGCAGCTTGGGCAGCAAATCGGTGGCAACCATCCCAGCATCACCGAGCTCCCCCTTCACCAGCTCCCCAGCCATAGCGTGGAGGTAGACGCCGCAGCTGGAGGCAGCCAAAGGCTCAAGCCCCTGGGCCATCAGCCCGGCGATGGCCCCACAAAGCACATCCCCTGTTCCCGCTGAAGCCAAGCCGGCATTAGCTATGGGGCTGAGTTTCGCTCTCCCATCCGGGGCAGCGATGATTGTATAGGCCCCCTTCAGTACCACTGTCTGCTGCCACCTAACGGCGTACTCTTGAGCCCGCTGCAGCCGATTGCTTTGGATTTCGGGCACGGAAAGCCCTATCAGCCGCGACATCTCACCAGGATGAGGTGTAAGCACAGCTCGGGGCCCAAGCCTCGGCCACCAATCGGGCGTCTTAGCCAGGGTGTTCAGGGCATCGGCATCGAGGATAGTGGGCTTGTCTCGGGGTAAAGAGAAAAGGAAAGCTCTGATGAATTCCATTGCCGCCGGGCTCTGCCCCAGCCCACATCCCAGAAGCAAAACATCATAACCGGCAAGCCACTCAAGTAGAAGCTGAGCCGCCTCGGGGTGGACAATCCCGGGCTCAGCTTCAGGCAGAGGAGCATAGGTCACCTCAGTCAGTTTACTGGCCAAAATGGGCTGCAGGCTTTTCGGCGTGGCTAAGGTCACAAGCCCGGCACCAACTCGAATGGCGGCGCTGCAGGCGAGATAGGCAGCCCCGATATAGTTTATCGATCCGGCGACCACCAAAACCCGACCGAAAGTCCCCTTATTGGCATCCAGAGGTCTTCTGGGAAGGGCGGCAGCAACTTCATCAGCAGTGATGAGCTCGGTGGAGACATCCTCAGCCAGACTGGAAGGAATGCCGATATCAGCGATTATGAGCTTGCCCACCTTCTCCGCTCCAGGAAAGGAAAAAAGGCCGAGTTTGGGGAAACCCAGGGTAACTGTGACATCGGCGGCGAGGCAGGCATGGTCTGTAGCCCCGGTATCGGCATCCAGACCTGAGGGCAGATCTAAAGCCATGATCGAAAGATCGGGTCGGCTCTCTTTGGCCGCCCTCACTTGTGCTAATATCCTCTTGATGGTCTCATCGAGGGGACGTAATCTTCCGGTGCCGAAAAGGGCATCGATCACCACCGCTGTGGAGTCGAGAGGGGGCAGTTCTCCTTCAGCCTGGGTATAGGTGATGCCCCGCTCCAAGGCGATGCTGAGGTTCTTGTCAGCCCCGGTCTCGCGCCGATGGAGGTGTAGATGCACCTTGGCCCCCCAGTCATGAAGATGGCGGGCGGCAACCAAGCCATCGCCACCGTTGTTTCCCGGCCCGACCAAGACCAGGATCTGGCTGCCGGCGACGGTGCCCAAAAGCCTCTCCAGCTCCTTGGCCACGGCAAGCCCGGCATTCTCCATAAGCACCTCTGTAGGCAGGCCTGCTCCGGCGCAGCGCCCATCTATCTCCCTCATTTGCTCTGCGGTCACAAGCTTCACTATCTTCCTCCTACTACTGAGGCAATGGCGTATTCCCTGGAATGAGAAAGGGTGATGACCAGCTCCTTTAGCCCAAACTCCTCAGCTTTAGCTCTGGCTTTGCCATGGAGATGGACTATTGGCGCGCCGCTTTGATCCGATAGGATCTCGATGTCGCGCCAGGAAATGCCACTATTATCCCTAAAGGCTTTGGCCACTGCCTCCTTGGCCGCGAACCGAGAGGCCAACTCTGGAGCCCGATTCTGGCAGAGCTCAATTTCAGCCTGAGTATATACCCGCGCCAGGAACCTTGCCCCCCAGCGGTCTAAGGCCCTCTTTATCCTGGCGATCTCAACGATATCAAGGCCATGATAATACATAATAAAGCAACACCAGTAATATAGCACAAGCTATAGCGCTTGACATAGGCAAAGGCGGCAAGATAGAATTGAGACAGCCGAGGTAGCTCAGGGGTAGAGCAATGGACTGAAAATCCACGTGTCCCCAGTTCAAATCTGGGCCTCGGCACGCCGAAGTGGCGGAATGGTAGACGCGGCGGTCTCAAAAACCGTTGGGAGGCAACTCCCTTGTCGGTTCGAATCCGACCTTCGGCACGAAATCCGATACATAAATTGCTAACGCTGCCGAAGTGAAATATTGGCGAGTTGTGTAGCGGTAGCACAGGGGACTTTGGATCCCCAAGCCCTGGTTCGAATCCGGGCTCGCCAGCTAAATAAAACGGGTTCCCTTGAGAAACTTCCCTTTCTTCAAGGGTGTTGATTCCTCGGTAGCTCAGCGGTAGAGCGGGCGGCTGTTAACCGCTAGGTCGCAGGTTCGAATCCTGCCCGGGGAGCCACTTAATTCGGCCTCCTTCGAGCTACGATGTATTATGTTTACGTTTTGAGAAATACCAGCGGACAGCTTTACATAGGATTTACCTCTGATCTTAATCGGAGAGTTAGACAGCACCAGGAAGGTGAGGGCGGCTGGACCCGGAGTCGTGGCCCCTGGGAGCTAGTCCACTATGAGCCCTTTGCCGACCGCGTAGAGGCAATGCGGCGGGAACGAAAACTGAAGCGTGGCAAAATAAACCAAGAACTCCGGAGGCGCTTTAGTAAGGGTGCTGGGTAGAGCGGGTCCTTCCCATACGGGAAGGAGGTCGCAGGTTCGAATCCTGCCCGGGGAGCTTTAATTTTACCGGGCTAACTGCGGAAAGCGCAAATTTCTTTCAGTCGCTGTTCAAGAGACCAACATTTTGTGATGTAGGTGCCCGTGCAGAATGTAATCGCAACTTTAGAGAGAGAAGTGGTTCTGGCAGGGAGATAATGAGGGGACCCGCATATGTAGAAATTTCTCTGTATAATTAGTAGTTAGTCGTAGGCATCAAGTCTTCGTACCCATTCAAAGACAATGCAAGAAGGACTCAGCCCAAACAAGGCAGAAACACAATTCCTAACACTTGCCTACAACCGATTCTATGACATCTTCAAAGAAGTCATGGCTGATTCCTTTTGGGAAAAGGACCCATGGTATCGGTTTTCCAAAGTGAAGGATGGATTTGGAGTTTATTCTGAGCTATTAAACTACGAACCGATTGGTTGGGTCCTTGATAATATGAAAACATCCAGGCCGCCAATGGAAGCGGAAATCGGTAGAGAGCTGTTTAAGTTCATAAGAAATGTGATTGTCCATTTTCCTTTCTTTGACAGTTGGGATGATGTGTGGGTCAATCAATCAATGGTAAACTGGCACAAAGACAGCCAGTCTATTGACAGGTTCATTAGAAAATACAAGGGCAAGGAGACTGTGAAGTACAGGTTCTGGGAAGCAGACAAGAAGAGAATGACCTATTTAAGCATAAACTTCCCAAAACATTATGAAGGCGATGCCAAGATCTATTTGAAAGACCTTCTAACTGAAAGGGAAGGGGTCAGGTTTTCATTTGTTTTGATGAGACAAGTCCTAGACAGCCAAGTCATAAGTGTAGATGGGCAATAGTAGACTACGCCTAACAAATCATCGAAGTCCGACCGCAGGGGGCGGCTGCAGGCAATCCAGCAAAGCAAAACACCGTAATAACTCAGTGCCTCAGTAGCAAAATATGTGTCCAAGCAGCTACTACGGTGAGCTACTGGTTCTGTTCTCAGATTTGCAACATGCAGCGCCAACGTTGCAGGCTCACATTAAGGGATGCCCGGATGCCAGGTTAGGCTAACTACCCATTGACAGCCCTCCCCCCTCCCCGTTAACATATACCTCGGATTACGATGCCCTCGGGAGGCAGTTTTCCCAAAGGTGGCATGACTATTTTACTCTTGGTCATTGGCATAATAGCCATGGGTTACATCCTCGGCAGTATACCCACTGCCTACATAATAATGCACCTTTTCAAAAAGCAGGATCTTCGTAAATTGGGCACCGGCAATGTCACCTCCACCGCCGTCATCATCCACGGAGGGAAACTGCCCGGCACCCTGTTTCTTGTCGGCGAGATATTCAAGACCTTCCTCTGTCTCTTTATAGCCTACCTCCTTGTTGGCGAGCTATGGGCCTACTTAGTAATACTCGTCTCCGCTGCAGTGGGCGAAATATGGAGCATCTGGTTAAAGGGAGCCGGGGGCAGGGGGCAAGCTATCTTTGTCACGGGTTTTCTGGTCCTGTGTCCTATTCCCTTTTTGTTGGCAGGTCTATGTTTCCTCATCGCTTTTTTCACTACCAAGCGTCTCCACCTGAGCAATCAAATCTTCCACCTCATCACCCCGGTAATGTTGATGCTGGCTAACCTGTTCAACCCTGCGATTTTTGGTCTGGGGAAGCATTCCTGGGGTTATGCCATCGCCGGTGCGGTGCTTTGTGCCATATTCTTCATAAAGCATCGGCCAGAGACCGACGACATTATACAGTCGCAAGCTTGGGGACCCTATAGTCGGCAAAGCTAAAGAGATCATAGTATGTTATATCAAGGCATAATCGCCCTCTGCCTGGTCATCGTCATGATCAACCTCATCCTGAACTCGAGGGCTCTCCGCAAGCTGAGCGATAAAAAGGGGGATTTACCTGATCCACCGCCCCTCATCTCCATTCTTATCCCAGCCCGAGATGAGGAATCGGATATAGCCGCCTGTCTGGAGTCCTTGCGGAGACAGGATTACCCCAACTTCGAAATCTTGGTCCTGGACGATAGCTCCAGCGACGCCACGGCTGCCGTGGTGGAACAGATAGCCGCTCTGGACCCCAGGGTGAGGCTACTGCGGGGAAAGCCACTACCCCAGGGATGGGCAGGGAAGCCCTTCGCCTGCTACCAGCTTGCCTCCAAGGCCAGAGGCTCTTGGTTGCTCTTTACCGACGCCGACACTATACATGCGCCGGCGATGCTGCGCAGTGCTCTGGCTTATGCCTGCAATAACAGGCTCTCCCTGCTCTCCGGTTTTCCCCTTCAGCGCACCGTTTCCTTCTCTCAGAGAGTCGTTGTCCCCGTAATGTACTTCATCCTTCTCAGCTGGTACCCTTTATGGTGGCTACAGCGCTCCGCCAAGCCCAAGCCCGGCCTTGCCATTGGGCAGTTCCTTTTCGTCTCTGCCCAGGAATACCATGAGATAGGTGGACACGAGGCTGTAAAATCACGCATACTGGACGATGTCTGGATAGGATTCGAGATGGCGCGTCATGGCAAGCCGCAGGCGACCGTTGACCTTTCCCAGTTGGTTGCTTGTCGCATGTACGAAGATCTGGGCGACCTGTGGGAGGGCTTCAGTAGGTGGACTTATGCGGTAACTAACATCTCTCCCTGGATTTTAGGCGTGATGATGCCGGCGGCAATCGCCTTTTTT
>JAUWZY010000043.1 GCA_030615045.1 Chloroflexota bacterium | reverse complement strand
TCTGAACACAGTTAGAGAGCTTCTGGCTAAGGAATTCCATAACACTGCTGAAGTATTGCATTTGTTAGAGGTGATCGCTGAGGACAAGGAGACTGTGCTCTCAAAATTGAAGCGGTCGCTTGCTGGCATGAGGGTCGCCTGCTATTACGGCTGTCTCTTAGTCCGGCCTCGAGATATTCTCGACTTCGATGACGAGGAAAACCCGCAGATAATGGACGGGCTAATGGAGATGCTGGGTGCTGAGAGCATCGACTGGAGCTTCAAGACCGAATGTTGCGGCGCCAGCCTGCCCCTTTCCCGCCCCGATATCGTGTTAAGGCTATCGCATCGCATTTTATCTCAGGCAAAGCAACTGGGTGCCGACTGCATCGTCGTCGCTTGCCCTATGTGTCATAGCAATTTGGACGGCCATCAGAAAGAGATGAGAGCCAGGTATGAGGACGGGGTTGGGCTGCCTGTGCTATACTTTACTCAGCTTTTGGGGCTTGCCTTGGGCTTTTCCGCCAGGCAATTGCTTTTGGATAAGCATTTAACAGACACACTGCCAATGCTGGAGGATAAGGGATTAGCCTGAAGAGAGGAACAAGTGGCTCGGATTGGCGTTTTTATCTGTCACTGCGGCACTAATATCGCGGGCACGGTCGATATCGCTGAGGTGATGGCAGCAGCCGAGAAAATGCCTCAGGTGGTCTTCGTTGATGATAACAAGTATACCTGCAGCGAGCCGGGGCAGGCCAGCATCAGGGATGCTATCATCGCCAATCGACTTAATCGGGTGGTTATCGGCAGTTGCTCACCACGCATGCATGAGATGACCTTCCGCAGAACTGTGGCTGCCGCCGGGCTCAATCCCTACCTTTTAGAAATTGCCAATCTCCGTGAGCACTGTAGTTGGGTCCACAGTGGCGATACCGTGGCTGCCACGGCAAAGGCGATAGAGCTTGTCAGGATGGCGGTAGCCAAGGTCAGCCGTGCTGAAGCCCTTTTCCCCAAGGAGATCGGGCTCACCAAGCGAGCTTTGGTTGTCGGCGGCGGCGTTGCCGGCATCCAGGCAGCATTAGACATCGCTGATGCTGGATATGAGGTCGTTCTGGTTGAGCGAGAGCCGAGCATCGGCGGTCACATGGCTCAGCTGGACAAGACCTTCCCCACCCTCGATTGCTCGGCATGCATCCTGACTCCAAAGATGGTCGATGTCGCTCAGCACCCTAAGATCACCCTGCTCACTTATGCCGAGGTGCAAAAGGTCAATGGCTTTGTGGGCAATTTCGAGGTTGAGATTCTGCACAAGGCAAAGAAGGTGGATCACTCCAAGTGCACTGGCTGTGGCACCTGCTGGCAGAAGTGCCCGGAGAAGTTGCCCTCTGAGTTCGACCACGGGCTCGGGCAGCGCACTGCGATTTATATCCCCTTTGCCCAGGCGGTTCCTCCCAAGCCGGTCATCGATACCGAGCACTGCCGCTATATGAAATATCTTGAGTTTATGGAACAGGGAAAGGAAGGTAAAAAGCCACCTCAATGTCTCATTTGCGAGAAGCTATGCCCCACCGGTGCCATCGACTGGGAGCAGCAGGATCAGGTGAGCACTGAGCAATTTGGCGCCATCGTTGTTGCCACCGGCTATCAAGCCTTCGATGCCGCTGTTTATGGTGAATACGGCGCTGGCCGGTATCCCGATGTGATCAGTGGTTTGCAATTGGAGCGGTTGATGAACGCCTCAGGGCCGACCAGTGGCGAGGTTATTCGCCCCTCCGATGGCAGCCATCCCCAGACTGTGGTCTTCGTGAGTTGTGTTGGCTCCCGGGATGACCAGAAGGGGCGAAGCTACTGTAGCAAGGTTTGTTGCATGTATATGGCCAAACATGCTATCATGCTCAAGGAACATGACCCGGAGATCCAGTCCTATATTTTCTATATCGATATTCGGGCCGGGGGTAAGGACTACGAGGAGTTCGCTCAGCGGGCGCAAGAGGAGTATGGCGCTCTATACTTGCGCGGCCGCGTCTCCAAAATCTACCCCCAGAATGGTAAGCTTATTGTCTGTGGCGAGGATTCCCTCATCGGTCGCCCGGTGGAGATCGCTGCTGACTTGGTGGTGCTGGCAACGGGGATGATACCCAGCGCCGGTGCCGCAGAGATGGCGCGGAGGCTCAATATTAGCTGTGACAGCAATAATTTCTTCATCGAGGCACACCCCAAGTTGCGCCCGGTGGAGACGCTGACCGATGGCGTTTTCCTCGCTGGCAGTTGTATTGGCCCCAGGGATATCCCGGAGTGTGTAGCGCAGGGCAGTGCTGCTGCGGCTAAAGTGGCAGCGCTTTTCAGCCACGATACCTTGACTTCAGACCCGATGACAGCGACCATAGATGCCATGAGATGTATTGGCTGCCTTCTCTGCGTTGAGGCCTGCCCGTTCAACGCCATCGATTCTCTGGTCACCAGTGATGGCCGCACGGTGGCTGGGGTCATTGAGAGCGTGTGTGAGGGCTGTGGCTTATGCGTGTCCACCTGCCGCCCCGGGGCTGCTAACCTCCGTGGGTTCACTCAGCAGCAACTATTAGCCGAGGTGATGGTACTATGATTGAAGGATACCAGCCCAAGATCATCGGTTTTTTGTGTAATTGGTGTGGCTACGCCGGCGCCGATCTGGCTGGCACCAGCCGCATCACTTATCCAGCTAACATTCGCGTCATTCGCGTCCCTTGCTCAGGGCGAGTTGATCCTCTGCTGGTACTCAAGAGCTTCCAGCGGGGGGCTGATGGCGTGCTTATTGCTGGCTGTCACCCTGGTGAGTGTCATTATGTAGAGGGTAATTACTATACCCGTCGTCGCTTTGCCTTGTTTCATCCTTTCCTGGAGTATCTGGGCATCGAAAAGGAGCGATTCCGTGTGGAATGGGTCTCCGCCTCTGAGGGCAAGAAATTTTCGAAGCTGGTCTCCTCTTTCACTGAAGAGTTAGCCAAGTTGGGGCCGAGAAGGGAGGCATAAGTTGCAGGAAGGGTTGGACTTGATGCCACAAATTCGAGATAAGGCGAGGGAGCTGCTCACCAGCGGGGCGGTTGACTGCGTCATTGGCTATGAGCGAGCCAGCGATGGTCTTACTGCTCGGCCGCTATTTGCCTATGAGCCCAACGATGTTGATAAGCTCATCTTTGATCAGACTTGCGCTCATAATCTAGCTCGGTTTCTTGTCAATAAGCGGGACAGCACTGTCGCCATTGTAGCCAAGCCCTGCGACTCCCGGGCGATCAATTTGCTGCTTGCCGAGAAACAGATTCAGCGGGAGCGGGTTTACGTCATCGGAGTGGTATGTCCCGGGATAGTGGAGGCGACATGGGGTCAAATCGGCGACAAGCTGCAAGCACGCTGTCAGCTTTGCCGTGAGCATACACCCTTGGTCTATGATTTCCTGGTCGGGGAGCCGCCAGCAGAGGAACCGCCTGCTGAGCCCTATCACGATGTCGCCGAGATGGAGGCCAAATCAGCAGCTGAGAAGCATTCCTTTTGGGCCGAGCAATTTGCTCGCTGTATCCGCTGCTACGCCTGTCGCCAGGCTTGCCCGGGGTGCTATTGTACGGAATGCTTCGCCGAGCAGTTGGATCCGCTATGGGTCGGCATTAGAATTGCCCCTATGGAAAACGAGGTCTGGCATATTATCCGTGCCTTCCACCTTGCTGGGCGCTGCATTGCCTGTAATGAATGCGAGCGAGTTTGCCCGGTCAATATCCCGTTGAGTCTGCTCAATCGCAAGCTGGAGAAGGATGTACTGGAGCTTTTTGGCTTTCGCTCCGGGTTGAGCGCTGAGGCTGTGCCGCCTCTCGCTACTTTCAAAAAGGAGGAAAGGCTGGGGATGAGCGAATGACACAGATAATATCGCGCAAAGACCTACTTTCCTGGCTGGAGCGATTAATCGGGGAAAGAATCGTTATTGCGCCAGCACGGAGTAATGGGATGGTGCTCTTTCAGAGGGCATCTCGGGCGGAGGATATCGTCCTCGATTTCGACAATACAGCGTTGTCTCCCAAGGAGTCATTTTTGCCTCTGAGCGAAGCCCTGTTCACTGTGGACAAGGAGAATGGAAACATCAAGCTGATGCCAACGACTGTCGATGAGGAAACGGTGTTTTTCGGCATCCGCCCCTGCGATGCCAGAGGCATGGCCCTCATCGATGCGCCTTTGTTGGCAGCGCCGGCAGACGCTCTTTACCAGCAACATCGGGCGAGGACGACCCTCATCGGGCTTGCATGCTCCCAAGCGGGGCCGGAGTGCTTTTGCACCAGCATGGGCATTGCGCCCGATGACCCCTCCAATGTGGACATCATGCTAACCAAGGTAGACGATAGTTATATCGTTCAGGCCATTACCGAGAAGGGCAAGGCATTGCTGCCCAGTGACTTAATAGCGGAGTCTGAAGTCATGCCACCGCCTGCGCCTTCTCTTCAAGCTGTGCTCACTGAAGGCATTGTAGAGGTGATGCCGGGTGTTTTCGAGGCTCCTTACTGGAGCCGTTTGGCCGACCGCTGCCTCCACTGCAACATATGTGCTTATGTCTGCCCTACTTGCTATTGCTTTGATATCCGGGATTATATAGACGAGGGCAGCATTGAGCGGGTGCGCAGTTGGGAGAGCTGCCAATCCCCGGGTTTTACTCG
This sequence comes from Chloroflexota bacterium, assembly GCA_030615045.1. Taxonomy (GTDB): domain Bacteria; phylum Chloroflexota; class Dehalococcoidia; order SZUA-161; family JAUWZY01; genus JAUWZY01. Next base: position 2,863 of record JAUWZY010000043.1, on the reverse strand, counting down.
CCTCGCCGGTGGCTATGACCCTCGCTCGACTAAGGGAGCTCGGCTGAGGCAGCGTTTCTATCATAAGCTGTCTTATTTCCCCGAGCATTTTGGGCTCATCGGCTGTGTCGGTTGCGGCCGATGTGTGAGATATTGCCCGGTGAATATAGACATTCGAGAGGTTATCAGCGACATTCAGAAGCTGGGGGCACAAAGTGAATGCTGAAAATCCCTTTATCCCGTATCTGGCAACTTTGCTCAGCACTGCTGACCTAACTCCTGATACCAAATTCCTGACCGTGGAGTTAGATGACCCTGATGTTCGTGACCGCTTCGATTACAAGCCGGGGCAATTTGCGATACTCTCTGCCTTTGGGCTCGGTGAAGCTCCCTTCTGTTTGGTATCAGTCTCATACCGCGGCAGGCAATTAGAATTTGCTGTGCGGCGCATTGGCACTGTTACCAATGCCCTCCACGAGCTTGAGCCAGGAGCGAAGGTCGGGGTCCGAGGGCCTTTCGGCAACTACTTCTCCCTGGAGCAATATAAAGGGAGCAATATCATCATCATCGGTGGTGGTATCGGCATGGCGCCATTGCGCCCCGTGATCAATTTTATCCTTGATCACCGGGCTGATTATGGCGACCTGCTTATCATCAATGGAGCACGCACCCCTCAAGACCTTGTCTTTGCCCCTGAGTTCGCCACCTGGGCACAGGCCCCAGGGAGCAGGCTGGAACTCACCGTTGACCGCGGTGATGCTGACTGGACGGGGCGGGAAGCCCTTGTTCCTGATGTGGTTAAGGAACTTAAGCCCTCAGCGGAGAATGCCATCGCTATTACTTGCGGGCCGCCGATAATGATTCGCTTCACCCTTATCAGGCTTAAGGAGCTGGGCTTTACCGACAGCCAGATTGTTACTACCCTGGAGATGAAGATGAAGTGCGGTTTGGGTAAGTGCGCAAGATGCAATGTCGGCGATAAATATATTTGTCAGGATGGCCCGGTTTTCACCTTGGAGCAGATCTCCAAATTCATGGAGCAGTTTTAATCACCGGCCGGACGCCCCTCCATTACCTCGTCGAAGGCTGCCATTACCGCCTGGGCAAAAGCGCGGTCTTCGATGTGGGCATCGATCTCTCTGATCTCGATCTCCGGCTTTAACCTCTTCCTCAGCTCTTCGATAAATACCCTGTCGGTCTCCGGCTCGTAAAGTGGCCCTCCCTCCCTATCTGGAGTGGCCCAACCTCGTAGTGGCACCAAGAATTTCGTTGGTCCCTTTGCCTTGTTCAGCTTATCGGCGTAAACCGGGGCAATGCTCGCCAACTCCTCAGCGTTCATCCTTATCGTCACCCTGTGCTGGTCCATGATGTAATGCTTGCGCGCTTTGAACTCGGGTGTCAGCTTATCTAAGGCGCGGACGAAGCAGTTAACGCCGGCGGGGGCAACCACCTGGGGGATGCCTTTTCTCCCCGCCACTTCAAGCCTCTCCGGTCCCGCTATTCGCGTGCCGCCGAAAATGGCATGAGTTATGCTGGAAGGGACCAAATCGATAACTGCAGCAAAAAGGCCCTGCTCTATTAGCTCTTCCATTGCCTTTTCGCCTATGCCCGTGGCATGGAATCTAATCGGCTCATAGCCTCTTTCCTCGAGGGCTTGGATCACATAGGTGACGCACTTCTCAGTATATCCATACCCGCTTATGGCTACAAATGGCTTCCCCTTTTCTGCGCCGGGTGCTGGTGCCGTCATCTCCGCCATGCCGCAGATCGCCCCTGCAGCTCGGCTCAATACGTTCTTGAAAAATTGATTCAGCCCCGCTGCTTCCACCACCGAGTGCATGATCGTCATATCCTTGGTGCCGAAGTAGTTCACTGTGGGCACAGCCACCCAACTGGACACCATCAGTTTGGGCACGCCGAAGGGCAATGCCCCCATGATGGCGGTCCCTGCGAACGTGGCGCTGGCACCGCCGATGGCGATGATCCCGTCCAATTGGCCCATGGAATGAAGCTCGGCGACCTTTTTGATCGCCCCGGCTGTCATTATCTGGCTGCACCGGTGTCTCTCTGTAGAAGCTCTGATCTCCTCTATGTTGCCGCCGCCAGCTGCCGCGATCTCTTCGGCCGTGATATCGGCTGTGATCGAAGGCTTACCTCCCATGCCGATATCTATGGCCAGGGCTTTGTGCCCTCTCTTCGTTATCAGATCCTTGAGGTATGCAACCTCCCTTCCCTTGGTATCCAGGGTGCCAACGATGGCTATTACCTTAGACATAACTCCTCCGCGAAAGGTGACATAATATCTATGCCGATTTCTCAGCCTGTCTCTGCATCAGCTCATCGAAGATGGCTACTACCTCGGTTGCGAACTCAGGGTCATTGATATGGACATCGAGCTCTGTGAGCTTGACCTTGGGCTCCAAGTTTTCCTTCAGCGCCTGGCTAAATGCCTTGCGCCCCTGCGGGTTATTGAACAGAGAACCGGGCCTATCCCGCTCATCAAAGCCTCGGCTTGGGATGACCGCTGCCGTTGGTCCCCTGGCCTGATTCAGCTTTTCCGCCATCAGCTTACCTACGGCTGCCATTTCCCTGTTGCTCGCCTTTATCCCACCGACTAATATATTATGCTGGTGTTTCTTCCGTTTTCTAAATCGAGGTGGCAGCGCCTCAAATGAGCCCCTCCAGCAGATAAAACCAGCTACCCCAGGGGCAACAACCTGGGGGAGCCCTTTTCTCCCCGCAGCCTCCATTCTCTCCGCTCCGGCACTGCAAAAGCCACCACATAAGTAGTTTGTCAACTCATGGGCGCATAGGTCTAAAGCCCCAGCGAACATTCCCAGCTCAATGAACTCCTCAAATGTCTGCCCTCCTATTCCCACGGCAT
>JAUWZY010000045.1 GCA_030615045.1 Chloroflexota bacterium | reverse complement strand
GCCAGTCCTCGAGGAGCTGACCGATGTTCTATACGAGCCCAAGCTCGAGTTCTATTCCAAAGCCTCAGGCGACCGCGTCAGGACATTCTGCGTCTGCCCGGCAGGTGAGGTGACCATGGAGTCCACCGGTGGCTATGACCCTGTGATCACAGTCAATGGGCACAGCTACAGCGATCGTGAGACCGCTAACACCAATTTCGCCATCTTGGTCAGCACCACCTTTCCTAAGCCATTCCGAGACCCCATAAGCTATGGTAAGGGGCTGGCTCGTTTAGCTAATATCATGAGCGGTGGCGTCATATTGCAGCGTTTGAGCGATTTGGAGAAGAGTCGCTGCTCTACCCCGATTAGCATCAAGCGGGGTGGGGTTAAACCCACCTTGAAGTGTGCCACCCCGGGTGACCTCGGCTTTGTCTTGCCCTATCACTTTCTTACCGGGGTCAAGGAGATGCTGATTGCTATGGACAAACTGGCCCCCGGTGTGGCCTCGCCCTACACCCTGCTTTATGGTGTTGAGATCAAGCTCTACTCCTCTCGGCCCACGCTCAGCGAGAGCCTGGAAATCGAGGTTGCCAATATGTTTGCCATCGGCGATGGCGCAGGGGTTAGCCGTGGCTTGGTTCAAGCCTCGGCTTCAGGGGTGATCGCTGCCCGTGAAATCCTAACCAGGCTTGGTTAAATTTCGCCCGTGATCACAAGAAGCCTGTTTATAGGCCTTGATTTGACTTCGTCCCCACAGAAGCCCAGCGCCTATGCCGCCTTAGATGCCAACTTAACTGTTATTGCCCTCGGGGCGGTGGGCACAGACCCTGAAATCGTTGCAACTATAGACGAAATTCAACCTGCTATCGTGGCCATCGATGCCCCACTGAGCTTGCCCAAGGGGCTGTGCTGTTTGGAGGAGGGCTGTTCCTGTGGGCAGGCGCTGCCTTCAGCGGGGAGGGCTTGTGAACGGGAGCTGGCCAGGCTCGGCATCCCTTGCTTCTTCACCAGCAAAAGGTCGATCATCAAAGCTATGGTTTACCGTGCCATATCCCTTAGCGGTGAGCTTTGCGCCCGGGGATATGAGGTGATCGAAATCTATCCTTATGCCAGCAAGGTCCGCCTGTTTGGCAAATCGATCCCGTCAAAGGTTAAGCCCGCCGGGCTCGCGGCGTTAAGAACTCTTGTTACCGGTTTAATGCCAAGCCTAACCCCTCAAGCGGCGGACTTGAGCCATGACCTGTGCGATGCTCTCATCGCTGCCTATACCGGCTATTTATATTCTCAAGGGCTGGCAGAGCCTGTGGGCGACGCCGAAGAGGGGCTGATCTTTATACCCAAGATTCAAGTCAAGGCTTGAACGCCTTGACTCTGAGGCTGGCTATTTTATCTCGCAAACCCAAGCGGGTTTGGCCTTTATCGGTTTCGGCGAGGAACGGGACTTCCACTTCTTCAGCTACCACTTTGACAAAGCCAGCAGCCCGGATCTTATCTAAATACACATCCTTCTTAAGCGCACCAGCAACACATCCGGCCCAGTGCTCCAGGCTTTCCCTGATATCCTGGGGCAAATCCTGAAGCAAGACGATATCTGAGATAGAGAGCCGCCCCCCGGGCTTGAGCACCCGAAAAGCCTCCTTAAATACGGCATCCTTGTCCGGGGAGAGGTTGATGACACAGTTGGAGATAACAACATCTACAGAGTTGCTCTCGACAGGTATGCGCTCCATTTCGCCAAGGCGAAACTCCACGTTTTCGGCTCCTATCTTTCGGGCGTTTTCCCGAGCCAATCGGATCATCTCCGGCGTCATATCGAGGCCAATGACCTTGCCCGTTGCTCCCACCCTTTGCGCGGCGAGGAAGCAATCGATCCCTCCGCCACTGCCCAAGTCGAGCACTATTTCGCCGGCCTTGAGCTCGGCGATAGCTATCGGGTTGCCGCAACCCAATGCAAAGTCGGCCACGCTCTGGGGCAGGGCCTCAAGCTCCTCCTTGGTATACAGCATCTCAGCATATGTCTTCACCTCGCCAGGAGTGCAGCAGCTTGATGGCACCCCAGAGGGACAGCAAGCCCCCGCCTTTTCCTGTTCTTGTGCCCGCCTACCATAGCTCTCTTGGACAAATTTCTTGATTTTCTCAGCATCCTTTTCCATTTTTCCCCTTCCATTATCTCTTAAACCAAGGCTTGCGGTCAACAATGCCTTCTGGCACCCTTTACATTCCCATTTTAAGGAACGGCGCCAATCATCTTTAAGCCCATATAGGCCATCACGGCGATGAATATCAATCGCAGCCACTTTGCCGGCAACATATGTGCTGTCCTGGCACCGACCTGTGCCATAGCGATGCTGGTGACAGCTAATGAGCCCCAGGCTATCCAGTTGATGTAGCCCGTAGAGTAAGCTGGCAGCCCTGATACATTAAGACCATTTAAAAGGTAGCCAAGGGCTCCAGCAGCACCACTAAACATCATCACCGCAATTGAAGTGCCAATAGCTCGATGCATCTTGAATTTGAGGGCTGTGGTCAGAACCGGGATCAGCAGCACGGCGCCGCCGAGCCCGATAAGACCGCTCACAATGCCTACGGGGAAGCCCCAGGCAACCCAGAGGCGCGGGTCATCCTTTGGCTCTTCCTCAACCTTCGGCGGTCTGGCGATAAGCATCCATACAGCGGCGGCGAGGATCACAGCCCCGAAGGCAACCTTTATCCCCCCGCCGCTGATAAACTGCGAGGTAACTGTGGACCCTAATAATGCCCCCGCTGCCGCTGCAATGCCCAGGGTAATGGCTGCTTTCCACCAAACTGCCCCCTTGCGGTGATGGGCTAAGGAGCCACTTAGAGCTCCAAACAAGACCACCAACAAATTGCTGCCGAAGGCAACCTTCACTGCTATATCTACGGGAAAGCCCATGCCGATAAATACCATCGTCGTTACCGGCACCATGATGAAGCAGCCGCCGACGCCAAGGAGCCCCTGGGCAAAACCAACCGCTATCCCCGTAGCAAGCAGAATTAGAATATACTCGAGCGGCACCTTAGAGCTCCTTCACGCTGCTCTTCGTCCCAGCACCTCGAACCAGGGCTTGCAGTGACCGGTGCCCTAGAGCAGCTTTCGGACTTCAATTTTGAGCTATTTCTCTAAGAAGTGCAATACCTCCTTTCCATGCTGGTCGATGATGATTTGATAAGGCTGGAGCAGTTCCTCGTTTGAGACAGCCAGCATCATAGATTTCCTCATGTGCCTCCGTCATCTTTAGCTGGCTGAGGCTTCGGCCGATAGAAGAACTTCCTTGTCCTCAGACAGAGCCAGACCAAAAAGAGCATAAAAGGAACCTCGGTCAAAACGCCGACCACTGTGGCCAACGCTGCCCCTGAACCCAAACCGAACACCGTTATGGCTACGGCGACAGCGACCTCAAAATGATTGCTGCCGGCGATTAGCGCCGTCGGCGCCGCATCCTCATAGGGAAGGCGGATGAACCTGGAGACAATGTATGTGATGGCGAAGACCAGGAGGATGTTGGCGAATATGCCGATGCTTATCATGCCGATGACCTTCGGCAGCTCAATGATCACGTATCCTTGCAAGGTGAATAATACCACCAAGGTCAGAAGAAGGGCGATTACAGCCACTGTGCGCAGCGGCGGCACCAGCCTGGTCTCAAACCACTCCACGCCCTTGCGTTTGATTGCTTGCGAGCGGGTGAAATATCCCGCTATCAGGGGCACGCAGATATATATCGCTACGGACAAGGCTATCGTGGCCCAGGGTATGGGAATGCCGGAAACCCCCAACAGGAGACCAGCCAACGGAGCATAAAGAAATACCATCGCTAACGAGTTTATAGCAACCATCACCAGGGTATGTCCCATATTGCCCTTGGCTAAATAGCTCCACATCAGGACCATAGCAGTGCAGGGGGCAACGCCGAGGAGGATCATCCCAGCCCTGTACTCGAGGGCGGCCTCTGGAGGTAGAAACCCCTTGAAGATAACTCCGAGGAATAGCCAGGCAAATAATGCCATGGTGAATGGCTTTATAGCCCAGTTGGCAACCAGTGTGGTCAGTATCGGCTTCGGGGTCCTGACAGCCTTTTTCACCTGGGCAAAGTCTATCTGCACCATTATCGGGTAGATCATGCCGAAGAGACAAATAGCGACGGGGATGGAGACTTCGGCAACGGTCAATTTGCCCAACGCGGTGGAGATTTGGGGGAATGCGCGACCCAGGCCGATGCCAGCACCAATGCAGAGCACCACCCACAGAGTCAGGTACTTTTCCCAGATGTTAAGCCGGCGCCGCTTCGGCTCAGCCATTTTAATTCTCTTATGCGCATAAACGCATACAACTGCCAAAAATTTTTATCTGCTTGGCTATCGTCCCTGAACGCATCCAGGCCCGACCCTCACTGCCTGCTTCAATCTCTTCCTGTCTTGGGCTATGATGTCATTGTCATCCAGGGACTTTCTCAAAATATCGAGAAGTGAAGTGGAATATCTCCCCATCCCCTGCTCATCGATGGAATAGACAACCCAAAGCCCGTCTCTCTGGGATTTGACAAAACCGGCATCTTGAAGCAAGCCCAGATTCCGCGAGGCCCTGGTTTGGGAGATATCCAAAGCCTGCATCACCTCGCAGACGCAGCACTCCCTTTCCAGAAGGAGCTTGAGGATGCGCACCCTGGTCTCATCGGAGAGGGCTCTAAAGGCCTTGATCAAGTCTCGCACTTATCCGCTGCCTTGTAAATGGATATGCGCTTATTTGCATATAAAATTATAAACCCATGATCAGACTATGTCAAGTGTTATTGTATTTTTCGCGTGTTTGTTGTATTTTATATGGCAGCGGGGCGTGGCGCAGCCCGGTAGCGCACCTGCATGGGGTGCAGGGGGTCAGAGGTTCAAATCCTCTCGCCCCGATAGTTGTTATGGGGAATTACTGTAACTAGCAGTCTATATTGGAGTAAGAAATGGAAGAATATTCAGTGATCGGCAAGCGATTGCCGAGGGTTGATGGCGTAGTCAAGATTACGGGCAGTGCTACCTACGCCGATGACCTTATATTGCCCGGGATGCTACACGGCAAGCTGCTGCGGAGCCCTTATGCTCACGCCAAGATCCTCAATATCGACACCAGTAAAGCGGAGCGGCTGCCTGGGGTGAGAGCGGTGATCACGGGCAAGGACTTCCCTGGGATTCAGGTTGGATTCATGAGAAAATATGCTGACCGCGCGCCGATAGCGATTGATAAGGTGCGTTATTGTGGTGAGGTGGTAGCCGCGGTAGCAGCAACAGAGCCCGACATTGCCGAGGAGGCGCTGGACCTGATCGATGTGGAGTATGAGGAGCTGCCCGTAGTGATCAATGCGGAGCAGGCGCTGGCTGAAGGTGCCCCTCTGATTCATGACTACGCCAAAAACAACATCGCTGTTTCATCACAATGGGAATATGGCGATGTAGATAAGGCATTCAAGGAATGTGATTATGTCCGAGAGCAGAGACTCTTCACTCAGAGGGTGACCATTGGCTTCATCGAGCCCCATGCCGCCCTGGCCAGTGTCGATGCCTCAGGGAGGGTGCTGTTCCAGGGGTCAAAACAAAGCCCCTATATCACCTGGCGCCACCTATGCTGGGGCCTGGATATACCGTTAAACAAGGTAAGGTTGGTCAATCCCTACGTCGGCGGCGCATTCTCAGGGAAACACGATGCCCATGACCTCGATTTCTGCGCCGTTAAGCTGGCGCAGAAGACGAGGAAGCCGGTGAAGATAGTCTTGACCCAGGATGAGGTCATCGGGTTCTATCGGCAGCGGCATGCCAAGGATATCTGGCTCAAGCTCGGGGTGAAGAAGGACGGCACACTGGTTGCCGGGGATTGCAAATTGATCGCCGATGGCGGTGCCTACCTCGGCGTGGGACCGCTCAACATCTTTCTCTTCGGCCTCTTCCTCAACATACCTTTCCGACTTCCCAATCTGAGGTATGAGAGCCATCGTGTTTACACCAATACGCCGATATGTGGCGCGGTGCGCGGTCAGGCCCAGGTTATTGCCTGCTATGCCTTTAGCACGATGATGGACATAGTAGCTAACGACATGGGCATGGATGTTGCCGATATGATGCTGAAGAACACACTCAAGCCTGGAGAGGTCACGCCCAACGGGGTGCAGATAACCACCATAGGTCTTGAGGAAGGCATCAAAAAGGTGATGCAGGGCATAGGCTGGAAGAAGCAGAAAGCGAAGAAGGTGCCCAATCGCGGCTTGGGCATTGCCTGTGGTAGTCAGATCTCGGGGCTGAGGATGGGCGGGCACTTTGCCTCCTCGGCGCTGGTGAAACTGTCTGAGGATGGCACAGTCAACCTGGTCCATGGCGGCACCGAGATCGGCCAGGGCTGCGATACCGTTTTCTCCCAGATGGTGGCCGAGGTGCTGGGCATCCCCTTGGAGGACGTTATCGTGGGCGCGGAGGATGGCTACGATACCTTTTTCGACTCCGGGATGTTCGGCGATAGGTGCACAGTGTGGACTGGCAATGCCGTGGTCGCTGCCGCCGAGGATGTCAGAAGCCAGCTTGCCGACATCGCTGCCGAGATGTTAGGCGTGAAGCCAGAGGAATTGGTATTTCGCGATCGCAAGGTATATGTAAAAGATGATCCCGAGAAGAGCTTGCCCTTCCTCCGTGTAGTGAGGAATGCGCAATATGGCAAGGGAAACTGTATCTATGGTCATGGCAGCTGGGCTCCGCCCGGGGTCGAGGTCGTGGATTTCGAAAAGGGAGACGCCAGCAACCTTACCCCATCGTATAGCTTTGTGGCCCAGGCGGTGGAGATAGAGGTTGACCCGGAGACGGGGAAGGTTAAGATGCTCAACTCCGTGACCGGTGATGACTCTGGCCAGCCAATGAATGAGCTGCTGGTCGATGGTCAGATTGAGGGCGGAGCAGTGCATATGATCGGTCAGGGGCTATTTGAGCAGAGCCTGTGGGATGAGAAGGGACGCCCACTCAACCCCTCGTTCATGGACTATAAGATGCCTACAGCTATGGATAGCCCCAAGTTCACTAACTACCACATCATCACCAATGACCCCCGCGGTCCCTTTGGTGCCAAGGGCGCTGGCGAAACTGCAACCACGACCATGATGGCAGCGATAACAAACGCCGTTTATGATGCAGTAGGGGTCAGGATAACCAAAGTCCCGATGACCGCCGAGAAAATTTACATGGCACTGAAGGATAAAAAGGGGAAGAGGTAGCCATGTTCTACCCAAGAAGATTACC
>JAUWZY010000003.1 GCA_030615045.1 Chloroflexota bacterium | reverse complement strand
TGCTCGCCTGCTCCATGTCCACCCCAATACAATGAGGCGCTGGCATGATATGGGACTGCTCTCAGGGTATCGAATTGGTCCCCGCGGCGACCGCAGATTTAAGCTGGCAGAGATCGAGCGCTTCCTGACAGGGGAGCCGAGGGCTTAAAAAGAAAGCAGGGCAATTAAGCCCTGCTTTCTGCGAATTCCCCTGCCAACGCCATATCTTCAGTCGGTCATGTCAAGGAGATACGGCGGTCACAGTGTACTCACCGTGAGCGAGATACCACCACCCCGCTGCGCCAGCTTTGATATGGCCCATAGGGCGCACAGGTACTGCGTTGGGGTACGCGGTAAGAACAACTGCCGCGTTTCCGAAGATAAACACCTGGTCGCTATACGTCCCACTCATTGTGCCTGTAACGCCATCAGCACACAGTGTTACTTGTACATCCCCCCTGAAAATCTGGAAGATCGGCAGTCCAGAGTTGCCCGAGATGTAGCTGGCATAGCCGAACAGTTTGCCCACTCCGTTGATCCTTATGAAGCCCGTAAGATCGGTTGGTGGGGTTCCCCCTCCCATGAAGTCAGCCATGTCCGTGGTGTAATATGTGTTCACAAGGTGCACAAAATCTACGTCCTCAATGGTGTAGTTCCACGGGCCGTGCCAGTAACTCCCGTCAGGGTGGTAGGCTGTATAGGACTCGTCCCAGCTAAGCGCAACGATTGTGAGTATCTTAGCCTTCGGCGCCGGTGGCAGCGGAGCTCGAGCTGCCATTGCTGGCGTCGCGGTCACTATTAGCAGCACCACTGCAGCCAAAATCGAGCCTAAAATCGCAAACTTCTTCATCCTTCATCACCTCCTTTCTTTGTTATTCAATCCTTATTCTCTCAATAACACTAAGCTGCACTCTCGTCAAGTATACGAATGGGCTATTTTCCTTAGTCTTTTAGTAACATAAAAGCCTGCCTTGACGCTATTCTACGGGCTGATTATGATGGAAGCGTGGCTGAGAAAGAGCTGGGCGAACAGATTGATGCGCTCGCTGAGCTTATCGTGAAATCGCGGCGCATTGTGGTCTTCACCGGAGCCGGCATCAGCACCGAGTCGGGCATCCCTGATTTCAGGAGCCCGGGTGGCATCTGGTCCAGATTCGACCCCAATGATTTTACTTACCAGCAGTTCCTGCATTCGGAGGGGGGGAGGAAGAGGCACTGGCAACTGCTCAAGGAGATGGGGGAGATGATGGCTGTGACCGAGCCCAACCCGGCTCACCATGCCATCGCCGAGCTGCAGAAATTGGGCAAGCTCGATTGCATCATTACCCAGAATGTGGATGGGTTCCATCAGCGGGCAGGCAATTCCGAGGATAAGGTGATTCAGCTCCACGGAAGCATGAGTTGGGTCCAGTGTTTGAGTTGCGGCAAGCGCCATTCCATGGACGAGATTCTGGAGTGGCTGAAACAGGGCATCGAAGTGCCCCGGTGTGTGGAATGCCGTGGTATCCTCAAGCCGGAGGTGGTCTTCTTCGGGGAAGCGATGCCGGTAGGGGAGACCATGGAGGCGGAGCGCCGCTCCCGGAATTGTGACCTGTGCATTGTCGTTGGCTCTTCACTGGTGGTTTATCCGGCGGCGTTCATGCCCATGTATGCCCTGCAATCGGGGGCTAAGCTGGCCATCATAAATGAGGGAGCTACTGACATGGATGGCGTGGCCCATGTCCGCATCTATGGCAAAGCGGGCGAGGTGCTATCTCAGGTGATGCCTCGGGTGCGAGAGCGGCTCAGGTGGGGCGAATGATGCAGTATTCGTTAGCTATTTCGGCTAAGTCCATAACTTTGAGCGATTCCTCTGCGTCTTTGGCTTTTATCGCATCATCAAACATAATCAGGCAAAGAGGGCATGCGGTGGCCAGTATCTGGGCCTGAATCTTCAACGCCTCTTCGACGCGCAAATGGCTGATTCTGACGCCGATAGTTTCCTCCATCCAGCACCTGCCGCCGCCAGCACCGCAGCAAAAGCCCTCCCTCCGGTTGCGCACCATCTCTACCGGCGTGAGCTCGGGGATGGCACTCAGGATGCGCCGCGGCTGCTCGTAGATATCGTTATGGCGACCCAAATAGCAGGAATCGTGATAGGTGACAATGCCATGCTCTCCCCGGGTAATTTGCAGCCTGCCACTCCACAGGAGTTCGGCCAGAAGCTCGGTATGGTGAACGACCTCAAATTTGCCGCCAAACTCGGGATACTCGTTCTTGAGGGTGTTGTAGCCGTGGGGGCAGGCGGTTACGATTTTGCGCACATTATATTTCGTCAGAGTCTCGATATTCTTCAGCGCCTGGAGCTGAAACAGATACTCATTTCCCATCCTTCGTGCCGGGTCGCCGCAGCAGCTCTCCTCGTCCCCCAGTATGGCGAATTTGATCCCTGCAGCCTGCAATAGCTTGCTCAAGGCAATGGCTACCTTCTGGTTTCTGTCGTCGAGGGCTGCGGTGCAGCCCACCCAGTAAAGGAACTCGGCATCGGGAGCCTCGGAGATGTGTTTGATGTCCAAGCCCTCAGTCCAATCCATCCTCGTAGCCATAGTCCCCCGCCACGGATGTCCCCTGGTCTCAATGCTGCGCAGCGTCCCGGTGACCGTTTCCGGCATTTGCGCCTGCTCCATCACCAGATTGCGTCTCATATCTATCAGCTTGTCGATGTGCTCAATAAACGCCGGGCAATGCTCTTGACAGGAGCGACAGGCAGTGCAGGACCAAATCTCGTCCTCAAGTATTGCCTCGCCGATCAAGGCACGGCCATTATTGTCCGGGCTTTTAGCCTTGCTCCTTTCCAGCAGCAGTGCTTTGAGGTCCAGAATCACCTTCTTCGGCGACAGCGGTTTCTGGCTGAGGTAGGCGGGGCAGCTATCCTGGCAGCGACCGCATCGGGTGCAGGCATCGAGGTCTAAGAGTTGCTTCCAAATGAAGTCCTCGATTTTGCTCACGCCGAATGCCTCGGCCTCTTCGATATCGACGATTGTCACCAGAGCGCCCTTGGGACGCAAAGACCTGAAGAATACATTCAGCGGCGAGATCAGGATATGGCTTAGCTTGGTGAAAAGGAGGCCGATATAGATTACAGCCCCTATGGTGAACACTGAATGGAATTACCACAGCGATTGGTACCAGGCAAGCTGTGTCCCCGGGCTGGCGCCGGAAAATATCTTAGAGAAGCTGTATCCGAGGAAGCTCCATCTTGCCCACTCGGATGGTGACGCAGCAGCCGCAATGCGAGCTCCCTCCAGGATGAAGCCAGTGAGGACGACGATGACGACCAAGGCTAAGGCGATGGCATCATCTGGAGTGCTATCCAATCGATCTGGTCTTTGTATATACCTTCTGACCAAGGCTATGGCTACCCCGATGAGGAGGAGCACGCCACCGAGGTCGCCGAGGAAGGAGAAGGCTAAGTAGGTTCCACCGTGCGAAAAATCAACAACGTAATGGGAAATAACGTCCATGGCGGTAACGAACAGCAGCAAACCAGCGCCGATGACGATGAGGAGATGCATTATCCCAGCGAGCGGCTCTTTGGGGACAAGAGACTTGATTTTGGGGCCGCCGATGGCCAAAAAGCGGCGATGAGCTAAACCGTCGACGATGGCGATGACAATGAACGACTTTATTCGCTGCCCCAGGTTGTCCAGCCTGTTTTCCGGCTTGCCTAAACGCCAGAGGCGGACTCGTCTATATATGGCATAAGCGATGACAGCGACAGCAAGCGCTGCCAGTATATAGATGATCCAGCCATAATCTATATTCCAGAATATCTCCCTATGGGCTTGATCCATAATCCCTCCGCATGACCAAAACGCATTTTAGCAGCGCTTTTGGCCTCCTGTCAACACTTGCGTTCGACGCCAAACTGCAATATACTGGCTTTGGTATGGGCTATGACATCGCCTTGGAACAGGCATGGCAGGAGATGAAAGGGATCAGCCCCTATGTTGTGGCTTCCAAAAGCGGTGCCGAATATGATAAAGGGCAATTCAAGCTCCCTTTCTTCAATCGCACTTTTATCATCCACTTCCCTGAGGTCGGGATAGAGGAGTTGGGCGTTGCCACCCCTCCTGCGCAATGGCTTCAGGTGCTCCTGCTCCATTATCTGCTTCGGGCGAAAGGCATTCCCGTTGCCGATGAATGGATTGCCTATCGTCACCTCCCCGGCGCTCATATCTTCGAGCGCAGGTTTATGAACATGGCAATAACCCCCCTGCAGCATGCCTTCGGCAACGATGTCGAGTCTTTCACTAAGGCGGGTTTGGCTCTTGGTGGCACGCCGATGCCCCGCACTGGTGACGCTGCCTTCAGGTTTCTCGCCTTTCCCAAAATCCCGGTGGCTTGCATCTTTTATCTCGGCGAAGAGGAAATGCCATCGCGGATCAACATCCTCTTCGATGCCGCTGCCCACACCTATCTTCACACCGAAGACCTCTCCTTGGTCGGCACCTATTTGAGCACAGCCCTACAAAAATGTAAATCCCCGCCTGTTGACTCCCCTGAGCCTTTTGGGTGATGACGCAAGGCACTAAGGCAGCCCCTCCGCCAGCCTCCTCAGGATGTCCCAGAAAGCACCTCGGTAGCCTGCCTTGATGGCATTGACCAGGATGGTGTTTTCGTTGTAGTTGTAGTTCTGGTCGGCATCGCCTGTAGCACCGAAGAAGAAACGCTCATCACCGGCGATGAGCTCACCGAGATAACCCTGGGCATCGGATCCCAGGGCTGAGGATAGGTAAAAGAGGGGGGCAAAGAAGTTATCATTTCCCTCGACTGTGCCGTGCAAATTTGGGTTCTCGGTCAAAGGACCTTGCCTTTGGACCAGCGTCGCCAGCTTTGTCTGGGCGAAGATGCGAATGCCCATGGCAGCACCAACCCTGCTCGGCGAAAGTCGCTTCATCAGCTCAATGGTTTCGCGCAGCGACTTTTTGCTTTCACCAGGTCCGCCGAGGAGCAGGTCATACATGAAGACGATGCCCTGGCGGTGGCAGGCATCGGCGGTGCGCCTCAGGTCATCGCCGGTGAAGTCGCGGCCCAGTTTGCGCAGCATAGAGTCGTTGCCGCTATCCGCCCCGAAATCGATCCCGGCACACCCTGCTCTTTGGCACAAGTTAGCCAATTCATCGGAGAAAGGCGCCGGGCTGCAATAGGCATACCATCTCACCTTGCTGCCCAGCCCTCGCTCTATCAGCTTGAGACAAACCTCGCGGGCATGGGCTTCAGGCATATTGAACTCGCCATCGCAGAAATGGAAGTGATCGATCCCCAGCTCGAGGAGCTTTTCTATTTCGTCGGCTACGCTGTCGGGGGCGCGGAGGCGAACTTGCTTCCCCTTACCCAAAGGGTCAGCACAGTAGATGCATCCTTTGGCGCAGCCCCGCTTGTCTTCAACAGCCCCCATGCCCCCTTCCACAAAGTAGCGGCGATTATCGAGTGCGTCTCTCTCCGGGGTGAACTGGCTTAGCTTGAGGTATTTCGGCTTATTGCGGTGAAATCCCTGATCGCTGCGATATACAACACCGGGCACATTCCTCCACTCCTGGTTGGTCGCGATTTTAGCTATGAGCAGGGGCAGGGAATATTCACCCTCGCCCCAGAGCCCCAGATCGACGTCGCAATAGCTCAGAATGGCCTCGGGCATGACGGAGAATCCCGAGCCGCCCAAGATCAATGGAGCGGAAGTCCGCGTCTTGAGCCGATCGGTGATCTCCTTGAGCTCGGGGACAAAGAAATCCTGGCTGGCAATGAAGCTGTCGTCGATATTGCGCAGGGTGATCCCTATCGCTACCGGGCTATTATGGGCCAAGTAGCCATCGATTGCCTGGGCCGCGTCGGCGGAGAAGCACAAGTCGAGGATGTCAACGCCAAACTGATTTTGTCTCAGGGCATGAGCCAAATAGTCCAAGGCGAGGGGGGCTACTGGGGGCTTCATTTGGTTGGGGTTGATCAAAAGCACCTTTTTGGCATCTGGAGTAATTGAGTTCAACTCGATTCTCCGTGGCATCCCAGGCTGGTCGCCGGGATGTTATTTGCCGTTTTGAGCCAGCTTAAGGCCGTGCTCACCGCCATCTCGTTGGTGCGCAGTTTATGGCCCGCGCCCTGGATCAGGAAAAGCTCCTTAGGCTCACCTGCCCCTTGGTAAAGCCTCAGGGCCTGGCTTGGCTCGATGAGGTCATCGCTATCGCCATGCACGATCAAGATCGGTCTGGGCGAGATTTTATGCACCCAGTTTATCGGGCTGACGATTTCAAAGCTGTGGCCCCACTCCTCTAAAGATGGCGGGAAGTTGCTATCCCTGATGGTGCCGATGCGCCGCGATTGCTCGATCATGGCGTCACGCCCCTCGGGGCTCCTGAATCTGGAGAATTCAGCGGGGCAGGCACAGGTGACGATGGAGGAGGCCCTGTTATCCCTGGCGGCGACATAAACAGCGACCGCAGCACCGCCGCTGAATCCCATCAGCGAGAGGCGGGATTTATCCACCTCCTCGAGTTGATACAGGTAATCGATGGCGGCGGCTAAATCACGGCACCAGCCGAGGATGTCGAAGTTGCCCTGGCTTGCCCCGGTGCCTCGGAAATTGAAGATGAGGACGATAAAGCCCTGGGCGCAGAACCTCTCGGCGAGTGCGGGATAGCCTGCGTCACTCGGGTCCGGTGGCCCCGCCGGGATGCCGTGGCAGAGACAGAGTGCCGGGTATGTTTTTCCCTCTTTCGGACTGGGTGTATATAACCGCCCGACAAGCTCTAAGCCATCTGCCTTTAGCGAAATTCGATCCCAGCCCATGACCGATTTATTATAACCCCTGTGCTCAGGGAAAGTCGACCCGGTCATGCTTTACCAAGGTATCGCTGATGTGTTATCATTTCGCTTGTGTGTCCTCGGTATGCTATGAGTACGCGATGACCTTAACCTTTAGGAGTTCAATTATTGGTTTGGCTGAAGTTTACTCTTTGTCTGGCGATCATCCTATTCTCAGGGACGAAGCTATCGCGATATGGGGATGCTATTTCGGAGAAGACGGGTTTGGGTGGGATATGGATCGGGCTTATCCTCATTGCTGCCATAACCTCGATGCCGGAGCTGGTCACTGGAGTCAGCGCCGCCGCTCTGGTCGAGAGTCCCGATTTAGCCGTGGGGACCCTCTTTGGCAGCAATATGCTCAATCTGTTCGTCATCGCCTTGTTAGATGTTCTTTCCCATCCCACCCCGGTGCTGACCAGGGCAAGCCCGGGACATATTGCATCGGCTGGCTTGATGATATTGCTTGTTGCCATTGCCGCTGGCGCTATCGCCGCCGGGGGCAGGATTTCCGGGTTGGCCCTGGGTTGGCTTGGTGTGCCCGCGATTATCATCCTCATCGTCTATCTGGTGGGAGTAAGAGGGATATTCCATTTGGAGAAGAGGCGCCGGCTTGTGGCGCTGCCAGTGGGGCCGCTACGCTATGAGGAGATTTCCCGAAGGGCGACATATATCAAATTCGCATTGGCAGCAGTGGCGATCATTGGCGCCGGGATCTGGCTATCATTCATCGGTGATGAGATCGCGCAGGTCACCGGCTGGGGTCCCACCTTTGCCGGCAGCATGTTCCTGGCCATCACCACATCACTGCCTGAGATCGTGGTTGCCGTCGCTGCCGTTCGTTTGGGCGCTATCGATATGGCAGTGGCTGGTCTGTTGGGGAGCAATATATTCAACATGACTATCATCGCCCCTGTTGATCTTGCCTATAGCCGGGGATCCATTCTCTCCGTGGTATCGTCAGAGCATATTATTACCGCTCTTGTCGTCATTGCTATGGGCGCTCTTGTCATCGCCGGGCTCCGCTTGCGAACCAGGCGCATGACCTTCGGCGTAATGAGTTGGTATGCTCCAGCGCTAATCGGGCTCTACATTTTTGGCGCCTATGCTCTATTCATTTCACTGAGATTGTAATAAAGGGGGTTGGGATGAAGAAGTTGGTCAGAGAACTGATGACGCAGAGATTGTGCAGGATCCGAGAGGATGAACAGATATATGAGGCTGTGGCGAAGATAACTGAAGATAAAGAGACAACGATTGCCTGTGTCGTGGACAAAGATGATAGACTCAAAGGCATCATCACGCCGAAGAGGGTGTTGAAAACGGTAGCAGTGCGTGCATTCGAAACCATAAGGCATTCCTTGTTTTTGGGCCCAGGGATGTTACATATGCTAGCAACCGCGAAATACGTCAAGGATATAATGAACGCCCCGATGAGTGTCAGGCCGGAGGATGGGATCGAAAAGGCGATAGATCTCATGCTCGAACTCGACATTTGCGAGGTGCCTGTGGTCGATAAGCATGGTCGGCTACTGGGAGTGATAAACTATAACGACATAATCAGCAGCGTCAACGATTATCTTAAACAGGAGTAAGGCTCAGGGTTTTTAATGGGACTTGAGGTCTACTTCAAATTCATTTTGAGCTTCGCCTTGATCTTAATCGCAGCCAGGATCGGCGGCGAGATTGCGGAGCGTTACCTCAAGCAGCCTGCGGTCATAGGCGAGCTGGTTGCCGGCATTGCTATCTCCCCCTTTGCCCTGGGCGCACTCATCAATGACCCCATAATCCTGAGTTTCGCCAGAATTGAACACGCCCAGTTTTTCACCGCCAAAGGAAGCTTTGCCTTCGAGGTGGGTGAATTCAACGTCATGCAAATTATCGCCGAGATAGCCGTTGTTGCCTTGCTTTTCGTCGCTGGCGTTGAAACCAACGTCAGGGCTTTCCTGAGGCAGGGGAAAACTGGTGCCTGGGTGGCTGTGGGGGGGGTTGCCTTGCCGTTTATCTTTGGCTATTTTATCACCATGCTCTTTTATCCCGGCGCTGGCTCGGCAGCTTGGCTATTCATGGGGGCGGTACTGACAGCAACCAGCATTGGGGTGACGGTGCGGATACTGATGGACATGAAAAGGCTACATACCAGAGAGGGGACAACGATATTAGTTGCCGCCGTTATCGATGACATCATTGGCATTGTCATCCTCTCTGTGGTTGTGGCTGTAGCAATAACTGGCGCAGTCAATGTCGCAGAGGTTGTCCGCATTGCTGTGCTGGGCTTCGTTATTTGGTTTGGACTGATTATGCTCGGGGTTAAGTTCCATAAATATGTATCGAGATTTCTCCTCAATCCGTTCAAGAGATCGGGCACCATGCCCATTTTCGCCATCCTCGTCGGCTTTCTCATCGCTTACCTGGTCACATTGGTCGACCTGCATCCGGTGGTGGGGGCCTATGCAGCCGGGCTGATGTTCGCCGCTACCGCGGAGAAGGAAGAGATAACGGAGAAGACGAGACCGATTATGCTCTTCTTGGCGCCTTTCTTCTTCTGCTATCTGGGGATGCAGGTCGATGTGCCACTTTTGGCCGGGGCTGCAGCAATAGCTGCTATTTTGATAGTATTAGCTATAGCGGGCAAGATGATAGGTTGCTATGTACCGGCAAGGCTGGGGGGAAAGCTCTCTCATAACAGCGGGATGATAGTGGCTGTCGGCATGGTGCCCAGAGGAGAGGTGGGGCTGATCATCGCCGGTGTGGGGCTTAGCGTGGGTGCTGTGAGCCGTGAACTGTTCGGCGTGGCAGTTGCGGTGAGCATAGTGACTACATTGGTAGTGCCTGCCATGCTCAAGCCCTTCTTCAAAAGGCAAGTGGCCTCGAAATCAGAAGCTGACAAACCACCAGGCTGAGTTTGAGCTTGCCAACTGAAAGATTATAATGTTAAAATAGCGAGTTGCCCCTGTAGCTCAGAGGATAGAGCGCGAGCCTCCGGAGCTCGGGGCGGGAGTTCGAGTCTTCCCAGGGGCGTGATTTGATAGTGGGAGGCGAAAGTGACCGCGGTCGATGAAATTGTTGATAGGTATCAAGGTGGTAAGAGCGCCTTAATTCAAATCCTGTTGGATATACAGCGGGAATACTACTGGCTGCCCAAAGAGGCGCTGATAAGGCTCAGCGAGCGGTTGGAGATTCCGCTGAATCAGATATATCATATTGCCACCTTCTACACGGCATTTAGTTTAACGCCCAGAGGCCGCCACCAGGTCATGGTGTGTACGGGCACTGCCTGCTATATCCGTGGCGCGCCTCAGCTTTTGCATAAGGTCGAGGAGATGCTGAAGGTAAAGCCGGGGAAGACATCGAGCGATATGCGGTTCACATTGATCACTGCCAATTGCCTCGGCTGCTGTGCCTTGGGTCCAGTGATGGTGATCAATGGAGAATATCATGGTAACCCTACAACAGCCGACCTGGGACATATTTTCGAAGCCTGCGAGTAAAATAGGAGTTTTAAATGGCTGGAAGGCTCACTTCGATAGTTGACTTGGAAAGATTGAGAGATGAGATTTTAGCAAAGAGGCAAGGCAGAAGATTCATATCGGTAAGCAACGGGAGCGATGGTCGGACTCGCGGTAGCTGGGAAGTAATCCGAGCATTTGTTGATGAGATTGAAAAGCAGGGGCTGGAGAAAGAAGTAGAGGTTAAGAGCACAGGCTGCCATGGCTTCTGCCAGATGGAACCAATTGTCCTTATCCTTCCTGAGGGAATCTGCTATGTCCAGGTAAAGCCAGAACACGTTTCTGAGATTATCTCTAAGACTTTAATCCAGAATGAGATAATCGAGCAGTTTCTTTACAGGGACCCCGTTACGGGACAAGGAATAACACATGAATCGGAAATCCCCTTCTATAAGGGGCAAGCGAGGCTCGTTTTGGGAAATAATAGATTCATTGACCCCTGGCATATTGACGATTACATCGCCCTTGGTGGCTATAGCGCGCTGGCAAAGGCTTTAGATAAGATGACCCCGGAGCAAGTATTGGACGAGGTGAAGAGAGCAAATGTCAGGGGTCGTGGAGGGAGTGGCTTCCCGGCAGGGATAAAGTGGGAGACAACGAGAAATGCCCCGGAAAAGATAAAATATGTCATCGTCAATGCCGATGAGGGCGACCCCGGAGCCTATATGGATAGAGGTCTGCTCGAAGGAAACCCCCATGGCGTGCTTGAAGGGCTGATCATCGGCGCCTATGCTATCGGTGTTCATGAAGGGTTCGTCTATGTGCGTCAGGAATATCCCTTAGCTACAGAGAATGTAATCCATGCCATCGAGCAGGCGGAGGAGTATGGGCTTTTGGGTGAAAACATCCTCGGCTCCGGGTTTGACTTCACCGTTACGGTTCACCGCGGTGCTGGTGCCTTTGTCTCCGGGGAATCGAGCGCCTTGATGACCGCTATAGAAGGGAAGGTTGGCGAGCCAAGGCCGAAATATATCCATACCTCGGTAAAGGGCATCTGGGAAAGGCCAAGCAATTTAAACAACGTGGAAACATGGGCCAATGTCCCCTTAGCGATCGGCAGGAGCGCTGATTGGTATAACTCCATAGGGACCGAGGGGAGCAAGGGGACGAAGATCTTCTCCCTCGTCGGCAAGGTGAAGAACACGGGATTGGTTGAGGTCCCTATGGGCACTAGCTTAAGGGATATAATCTATGATGTCGGCGGCGGCATCCCGAATGGGAGGAGATTTAAGGCGGTCCAGACGGGCGGCCCCTCGGGCGGATGCATCCCCGAGCAATTCCTCGATACCCCTGTTGATTTTGATCAGCTCACTGAATTGGGCTCGATGATGGGCTCCGGCGGTATGATTGTCATGGATGAAGATACCTGCATGGTAGATGTAGCCAGATACTTCCTTAACTTCCTCTCTGAGGAATCCTGTGGCAAGTGCATCCCTTGTCGCGAGGGGCTAAGGCAGATGTTGAACATCCTCAATCGAATCATCGAAGCGAACGGCAAAGAGGGAGATATTGAGCTGCTGGAAGAACTCTCCGAGGTGGTTATTGATGCCTCACTTTGTGCCCTGGGTGGCACAGCCCCCAATCCCGTGTTGACTACGATCAAATACTTCAGGAATGAGTATGAAGCGCATATCAAGGAAAAGCGCTGTCCGGCCAAGGTATGTAAGCCATTGATTTCCTACTATATTCAGCCGGATAAATGTCAAGCTTGCCTTATCTGCCTCAGAAACTGCCCCGCAGGCGCAATTCATGGTGGGAAGGGCTTGATTCACTGGATCGATCAGGAGAAATGTACCAAGTGTGGAGTTTGCCTTGAGGTTTGTCCGCCTCGCTTTGACGCTGTGGCCAAGCTCTCAGGCGAGCCTGTCCCTCCTCCTTTACCGGAGACGAAGGTGATACGCAAAAGGGTGGCACAATGAAGACGGTAACCTTGGAGATAGATGGCAAGAAGATAGAGGCTAAGGGGGGGATGACTCTGCTTGAAGCAGCGAGGGAATTGGGGATCGAAATCCCCACCCTGTGCTATCAGGAGCAGTTAGCCCCTTATGGCGCCTGTCGACTTTGCAGTGTGGAGATCATCAAGGGTGAAAGGTCTCGAGTAGTTGCTGCCTGTGTCTATCCTGTGGAGGAAGGGCTGATAGTGAAGACAGACTCTCCGCGGGTGGTCAGCATCCGGAGGATGCTGATAGAGTTTATGCTGGCTGTGGCCCCAAGGACAAAGGTAATTGAGGATCTTGCCGCCCGGTATGGAGTGGAGGGGACGAGATTTGAGGCTGAGGCAAACCTCTGTATCCTTTGTGGCCTATGTGTGCGTTACTGTGCCGAGGTCAAAAAGGCGAATGCTATCGGCTTTGTCGGCAGGGGCATATCCCGACAGGTTGCCTTTCTCCCCGAGATAGCATCAAAAACCTGCATGAGTTGTCGGGAATGCTTCTCCCTCTGCCCCACGGCCAAAATCCCAAGGGAAACCGATGGCGTTTGCTTCCTCGACCTCACAGTCGATGACTTTCTCTCCAGGCAAAGCAAATGATTTAGGAGGAACAGCGGTGGCCAAGGAGACTATTGAAATCAGGTGGCATGGTCGTGGCGGACAGGGGGTGGTGATGGCAAGCAAGCTGTTAGCGGAAACAGCTCTGGAGGAGGGCAAGTATTTCCAGGGAATGCCCGACTATGGCGCCGAGCGAATGGGAGCGCCGATCAGGGCCTTTACCCGAATCAGCACAGCGCCCATCAGGCCTTATTGCCAGATCACTGAGCCCGATGTGGTGCTGCTGCTTGACCCCACACTCCTTGGCGTTATCGACGTCACCGAGGGCTTGAAGGATGACGGGATGCTTATCGTCAACAGCACCTTCTCCCCGGCTGAGGTGCGCGCCCAGTTGGGTTATAAGGGGGAAATATATACTGTTGACGCCACCGGCATCGCTATGGATCTCATGGGGCGCAATTTGCCCAATACCCCGATGCTCGGTGCTCTGGTTCGAGCCACCGGTATCGTGGCCAAGGAGAGCTTGATCAATGAGCTCAGAATAAAGCTTGGCGCCACTATGAAACAAGAGATTGTGGAAGCAAATGTGAGTGCGCTGGAATCGGCGTACCAAAGCACTCAAGGCGGCTAACCATCGCCAAGGAGGGCGGTTGATGGAAAAGGGATGGCGTGAGATAATGCGCGGCGCTCTTATTTTCGAGCCCGGCAGCTCGGTGGCATATGAAACTGGGACCTGGCGTTCTGTTTACCCGGTTATCGATATGGGGAAGTGCAACTATTGCCTGGACTGCTGGATATATTGCCCCGATGGCAGTATAATGGTGGAAAATAGCAGGATAATGGGCATTGATTTGAAGCATTGCAAGGGTTGTGGCATCTGCGCCAGGGAATGCCCGCAGCAGGCCATCACCATGGTTGAGGAGTGCAAAGAGTAGGCGACGCATCTGATCATTGACAAAAGCGTTACTCTGTGGTAAGTGTAAAGGAAAGTTTTCCAATAAAGGTATTGACAAAAGCGTTACTCTGTGGTAGAGTCGAAACAAATTACCCACAAAAGTATTGACAAAGGCATTATTATATGTTACAGTTTGCCTATTCTCGGGGCAAGAAGTCTGGTGGGGTGGTAGACATCGAGGGATGTTGGTAAGTGGCTGAGTATCAAGGAGTGTTATTCGCACAAGGGAGCAGCGTTAAAAAAGAGCTCGTAGCTATAAGCCGACCTTTACTTGCAAAGGTCGTTTTTTTATCGAAATATAGGGAAAGGAGGGTGAGCTGATGAAGGGAAAGGCAAAGTTGCTCTCGCCACTGTTGCTTGTCGCTATGCTGTTTTCCTTAATTGGGGCAGCGGTAACATTCTCTGTGGTGGGAATGCCTGCTAGTGCCATATTGCTATCATCGCCATCTCCAAAGTCGATGTACTTGATTGCAGATCATGGTGCTGGGGCATTCGATGCCTATGAGATCCATCCCGACGGCACAGTAACTTATCAGGCAACATATACGCTAACTCATGCTACAGACCCGTCGGGAATAGCGATCGATGAGGACACAGCGATCTTGTTCGTCACATCTGAATTCAGCGGCGACATGGAGCTGGTTGATGCAATAACATTCGAATCCCTTGGTTATGTAACCGCTCCTGGCGCGACGAATCTCGCCGGACTCGCTGTGGACAATGCAACTAATACCGTTTACACGGTGGATAGAGCTACCAACGACCTCTTTGTATACACCTGGGACCCTGTTAACAAGACCCTTATCTTGCAATCGACTCAAGACTTAGCCAACTGCACTGGTGCTTGGGGTATTGCACTCGATGACATAAACGGCATACTTTACGTTGCCGATAGCTTGGCAGGAAAGGTCAGAGGATACAACGTTACCACCTGGGCTGAGGTCAAGACTTTTACCCCGAGCCAGGTACCTGTTGGCATCGCTGTTGATGCGGTAGGGGGCTTTATCTACACCACTGCCCCCGATGGCTCTTGCGCGCCGATCGGAGGAACGCCTCATCCCGGAACCGATCTACTGGTTAAGACCGTGATAGCAACCGGGACAGAGACAAATGTAGATCTGGGACATGGCGGTATGGGCATTGCTGTGGATGAGTCCACCGGCTATGTCTATGTCACCGGCGGATGTTCCGGTGATACTTTAGAGGCTTGGGATACCACCACCACCCCAGACTGGACTCTAATAGATACAACTGGCGATATTGGGAATCCAGCGGGGATATGCATACCTGTAGCGGTCACTTACAACCCGCTTCAGCTGACCAAGGACGAGGGGGTGGAACATTGTGTGAACGCGGGAGCACCCATCAACTATACCATTTGCTATAACAACACGCTAAACGATTTCGCCGTGCACGATGTGGTCATCACCGATAACCTGTCGGCGAATGTGACCTTTGTCTCGGCTACACACAACGGGACATATGATAATGTCACACACACCGTTACCTGGGACATTGGGGATCTTGCAGCCGAAACACCGACAGCATGTGTATACCTAAAAGTACAGGTAAATTCGACCGCACCGGTAAACAGCACAATCATCAATGAGTGCATTATTGATAGCGATGATACCGGTGTTACCACTGTTTATGAGGAAACACTTGTGTGCGAAGCGATCGTTCCGCTTGGCTTGGAGAAGGACGATGGGCTGCAACCGGGAGAATGTGTGGACCCGGGAGCAAACATCAACTATGAGATTTGCTATGACAACCTGGGGAACATTGTCGACGTGCACAATGTGACCCTTGTCGATTACCTGTCGGACGAAGTGGACTTTGTTTCGGCCACCGGGCCATATACTTATGATCATGTCAACCACACCGTTACCTGGGACCTCGGAACACTCCTAGCCGGGGCGGAACCAGAGTGTGTAGACTTGGTGGTAGAGGTGCATGTGGGGACCACTGCATCGACAATCATCAATTTCTGCACCATTGAGGGCGATGAGGAGGGGACGTCCAACGAGGCTTATGTGCTGACAGATGTGTGCACAGAGTGTGAACAGGGCATGCTCCAGGCGGAGATCATCATGCCGTCGGCTGCCGCGCCGGTCGACGTTGATGGTAGGATCGACGGCTGGTACGAGGAGGCCCGTTTCGAGGGCTACTTCGACGGTTATAGCATTGGCATGTGGGATTGCTATATCGATGGCGATTTCCATGGCGATGTCGAGGGCTGGTTCACCGGCTGGTACGATGGCGATTATTATGATGACTACTGGGTCGATCGCCATATCGACGGCGACATGCGGGGCCATTTCGAAGGCTTTCATGACGGCTATTTCGATGGCTACGTCGATGGTAGCTTCACCGGCTATAAGGATGGCTATTTCGACGGCACGGTGTTCGAGCCTGTAGATGACATGGTGTTTTGGTCGGATTCGTACTACCATAGTGGCTATATCGATGACATGTTCATTGATACCTATTTCGACGGCTCCTTCTACGGTGATAAGTACATAGGCTCTTACTACGGTAGCCACTACGGTGGGTATAGCGTTGGCGATTGGCAGTGCGATATCGACGGCTATTTCGAGGGCTATATCGAGGGCTATTTCAGCGGCTGGACGTCTTCGTGGGGTGATTATGACGGCTGGTACGATGGCTGGATCGACGGCTATGTCGACGGCCATTTCGAAGGCTGGCATGAAGGCTATTTCGATGGCTATGTGGATGGCGTCTTCAGCGGCTATAAGGGCTACTGGGAAGGCTATAATGCCTATTTCTACGGCGATATCGCGAAGGCGTTTTTAGTAACGGCCAAAATTAACAACGTTGGTCAAGTAGATGTCCCCAGCGTCTATGCCACCTTAACTATAGATGGTCCTGCCTATGTGGTGTGTGGCGATACGAAATACGTGGGGACTGTGACCACAGACTGGCCGCCGCCGGCCGAGCCGTATGGCTATCAGGAGGCCTCGTGGTGGGTGATCTGCGAGGGGCCGGGTGAGGTCAGTCTCACCGTGACCCCATTTACGACCCCACCAATCGCGGAGAAGTGTATAACCCCTGATACCGTCACCATATACCAGGCTGACCTTGTGGTAGAGATCGTCCACTATCCGTTGTGCTCGGTCAACCCAAGTCAGACATTCTCGATAAAGGCCGTGATTTACAACCTGAACGAATATGCAACTGTCGAAGATGTGATTGCCTTCATAGAGATATCAGATCCAAAGCTTGCCGAGCTGATAGAAGGTGAGCCCGATGAGAAGGAGCTGGGGGACATTCCTCCCGGCGGCTCACAGGAGGTATCGTGGACGCTGCACTGCAACGCCTCAGGTGATGTCATCATCACCGTGGACGCAATTGGCACTGTACCGGTGTACTCCGACGAGACATGTCAGGAATGCGAGATAATAGGTGAGCCTAGAGAGGCCTATGTGCTTGCCGACAGCGTTTACGTGCGCCAGAATTGTCCTGCGGACCTTGAGGTAGTTATCGATGCACCGGAGAAGGTCTCTAAATGCGATGACTACGAGGTATATGCCACTGTCACCAACACCGGTGATAGAGACGCCGAGGATGTCAACGCTACCATAGACCTCGGTGCGGGAGTGGAGCTGGTGTCGCCAGACGCCACCATAGTTATTGGCGACCTCCCCCGCGGTTGGTCCGAGACGGTCAGCTGGACGGTGCACTGCAACACCACAGGCGCCGCCGACATCGCGGTCGAGGCAACGGGGACGGATGTCCTCACCGGTGCGGCGATCGAGGACGACGATGCAGTTTGTGTTGATCAATACGATGATATGTACGTGCTGATCACCGAGCCTGAGGATGGCGTGACATTCTCCTCCTGTACTAACTTCACTGTCAACGCCAGAGTTTACAACGCCAACGCTACGGAGTGCATATATGATGTCAACGTTACCATAAGCTTGGAAGGTGAATTTGAGCTGGTGGAAGGAAATGCGACACAGACCATTGACATCATTTGCCCAGATGACTTTAAGGACGTCAACTGGACAGTGCACTGCACGGGCGGAGGTAGTGGCACCATCACGGTGGTTGCAGAGACTGACGACGAGCCAGAGTTGTGGGATGAGGACGAGATCACCGTTAAGCAGCAGGAGAAGGCGCACCTTGTGGCCACTATCTACTTCCCTGATCCCGGTGACTCCTTCGCCACCTGCCAGTACTTCCATGTAAAGGGCAGTGTCGAGAACACCGGTGGGGCAACGGCTGAGAATGTCAAGGTTGGCATAGGCATAGCCCGTGAGGTCATCAATGAGACTCTGGGCTACGGCGATAACAGCACAACCGAATTTACCCTGGATTATGGTTACGGTCGCTTCAACATGATCATCCCCGGGACTCTGAAGGTCTATGTGAATGGTACGCTAACCACTGCCTATACCATTGACTATGAGACCAATACCATAACCTTCACCACTGCCCCGGAAACGGACTTGCGCGTTAGCGCTGATTACAGCTGGGCCGACACCCTTGAGTCAGATGGCAGCTTTGATGTGGATAAATGGGTCAGGTGCCTCGGCGATATCCCGGGCGGTGTGGAAGTCCCGGTGATGTGGACGCTGCACTGCACGGATCCAGGGGACGTGGTCATCACCTTAGTCCCAGCGGGCAAGGATGCCAACATCGATGGAAGATACTCCATCTCCCAGAACAATGTCGAGCCGGCCGATGTCGCAATACACCAGTTGGGTCTCGATGTGGAGATCACTGAGTATCCATCCAGTGTCGACTTCTGCGAGACCTTCTTCATAAATACCGAGGTCACCAACTGGGGCGATGAAACCATCGAGGATGTGCTGGCCACCATAACCATAGATGGCCATGCTGAACTGGTAGGGGCGCAGTATGTGACCAAGAGTCTGGGTGACATTCGACCTGGCGAGACACACGATGTCTCCTGGACGCTGCACTGCTATGGCCCCGATGATGCCTTCATCATGGTCACGGCATCAGTGGACGGCACCGACGCCGAAATATCGGATGATGTCTACGTGTATCAGTATAAGGATCAAGAGCTGGTTGTGATTATCGAGTCTCCTCTGGGTGATGAAGACACACATATTGCCACCTGCCAGGAGTTCACCGTAAGTGCCAAGATTTATAATTACGGTGAGGATACTGTCACCAACGTCAGTGCCTGCATATACTTTGATGATTATGATTATGAAGGGGTTCCTGGCATTCCGCCACCTCTAAGCGTGGTGCCGCCGCCAAATGCGACGGTAGAGGTTGGCAGCATCGCGCCTGGTGAATACAGATTTATCACCTGGACGCTGCACGCCGACTGGGCCGTTCCGGATTGGGACTACGATAATGGTTACGACTGGGGTGACATGGAGGTCTACATCAACGTGGACGCCTGGGGATACGATATCCGCACCGGAGAGGAAATCGACGACTCTGACGACATCGAGATTGACCTTTACCCTGCGGCGCACCTCGTGGTGGACATCAGCGCACCTGAGGACGGCTCAATTATCCAAATCTGCCAGAATTTCGATCTCACTGCCACGGTGACCAACACCGGCTTCGCCGATGCCTGGGATGTCAGTATGACCATCTCATTTGACCCCGAGGGCAGCGTTCAGCTCACCCAGGGCGGATATACGCAGCAGGTGGGGAGCCTCGCCGGTCACGGTCAAAACGGCAATGCCACGGTTACCTGGCACCTGCACTGCAAGCAAGTCTGCAGCACCACCATCACTGTGACCGCACAGGGACATGATGAGTACGGCTATTACATTGGGTTCTTCATGGACCTATTGGACAATCCTGAAGACGCAGGAAACATGGGAGCCTGGGCAGCCTGGGAGAACCCTTGGGACGGTGGTTGGGCTCAGGATGGTGACGATTGGGCCCCTGGCGCGCCCATCCCCGATAGGTTCATCAAGTCCGATAGCATCACGGTGAAGCAGGTGGATGCTAACCTCGTGGTGGACCTCAGCTATCCTGATGAGGTGTATGCCGGACGGGTGTTCGCCGTAACCGCTACAATTACCAACACAGGTAACACAGATGCGCTGGGTGTCGACGCTACCATAACTGTAGCCGGTCCTGCCTCTGTCGATGGGCATAAGACTAATACAAAGCTCGTTGGCACCATCGGCGCCGGCGACTCAGCCACAGTGAGCTGGGAGCTGGAATGCGATGAAGAGGGCGGCATCAACGTCGCTATGAGCGCAAGTGGTGACAACACCAATATAGCGGCTGATAGCGGCGCTGTGCAGCAGGTAAAGGCTCCTGCTGGATGGGGTGGCTTGATTTGGGGCTTAATAGGTGCCGCGATTATACTTGGCATCTTCATCTGCGTTTGCTGCTGGCTGCGGCGCCCGAAGGCATAAGCTGACTTAGCAGGAACGATAAGAGGGCAGCGCAAAAGCGCTGCCCTCTTCATATTGACTCCATCATCCGAGAATTGGTATATTGGTATATGTGAGGAGATGCTATGGCAACTGGATATGTAGTGGGTATCGCCCCGATGGCAGTATAATGGATGAGGATAGCAAGGTAATAGGCATTGATTTAAAGCACTGCAAGGGGGGTTGCGGCATCTGCGCCAGGGAATGCCCGCAGCAGGCAATTACTATGGTTGAGGAGGCTAAAGGTTAGGCGGCGACGCATCCGGGCGGCAAAATAAAAAAGAAAGGGGGTGAGTGAGTAATGGGCGAGAGAGGACTTCAACTCATAAAGTTGGTCACGTTGCTGGTTGTCTTAGTGCTGGTCATCGTTACACTTTGGGGCGTATTCCGCGTAAAGTCCGAGGTAGAGCCGCCAACAGGTGTTCAGAAGCTTGTCGGAACAGGGCATTGCGGAACTAAGCCTGCGCCAGTGTTTCCGTGGCCACCCTTCAACACGGCCAACATATTTACCACTACCAAGTTCTTCATGAACAACCCGGACTCGGTCGGCAATATCACCGTGGACAAATGGTATATCTGGCTAGAAGATGAGACGGAAGTGTATAATCAAACGGCAGAAGATATTAACACCACACATGGTCACGACAATATTCTGACGCCGCACGAGATCTGGGAGATAGACCTGATGCTTTATATGAACCCCATGGAGCTTTACGAGATGTACACCCTCGAGGTGTTCTGGCATGCAGAGGAGGGTTGCCAGCCGCTTACCGGTTACGGCCTGCAGGTCCTCGTTTTCATTGATGCGCAAGGCACGGTTATTCAGGTTGTGGGATCCCAGGAACGGATGGTAAATGTGCTCCAGGTCCTTGAGGAGTGATAGTTTGGAGGCGATGCCATGGCAACTGGATATGTAACTGGCAAGGCAATGGCTCTTGAGGGGGACATGGTGGTCGCTGAGGCTATGCGGCAGATAAACCCGGATGTCGTCGCCGCCTATCCCATAACCCCGCAGACGGAGATCGTGCAGACCTTCAGCGAGTTTGTCGCCGATGGTCGGGTCGATACCGAGTTCATCGCCGTGGAGAGCGAACATGCCGCTATGAGCGCCTGCATAGGGGCATCTGCCGCCGGGGCTCGAGCCATGACGGCCAGCTGCGGCGCAGGCTTAGCTTTGATGTGGGAGATGCTCTGGTGTGCCTCGGGAATGCGCCTGCCCATTGTCATGGCCGTGGTCAACCGCTCGCTATCGGCGCCGCTCAACATCCTCACCGACCAAACAGACATGATGGGCTGTCGCGATGCCGGCTGGGTTCAGCTATACGGGGAAAACCATCAGGAGGTTTATGACAACGCCATCCAGGTGGCGCGCATCGCCGAGCACCCGGACATCATGCTGCCGGTGATGCACGGGCTGGCCGGCTTTGTCTTGGGTCACATCGTGGGTCGGGTCGAGATCCTGCCCGATGAGGCAGTGCGCGAGTTCGTCGGCGAGTATAAGCCTGTTTATCCGTTGCTGGATATAGACCATCCCGTCACCGTTGGTGCCTTCGATCACTGGGACTACTTCTTTGAGCACAGGCGCCAGCAGTGGCAGGGGATGGAAAATGCGCTGAGGGTCATCTCAGAAATCGGTGAGCAATATGGAAAGCTCACTGGCCGCCGCTATGGATTAGTCGAGCCTTATCTGCTCGATGATGCCGAGGTCGCCATTGTTATTATTGGCTCTGGGGCAGGGGCGGTCAGGGTCGCCGTGGACGACATGCGCCACGCTGGGGTCAAGGCTGGGATGCTCAAAATTCGCAGTTTCCGCCCCTTCCCCGGCGCTGCTGTGGCTGAGGCGCTTCGAGGAAGGGAGGCAGTGGCTG
>JAUWZY010000089.1 GCA_030615045.1 Chloroflexota bacterium | reverse complement strand
GATAGCCGTGCTGTAGCTGGTGCATTAGGGTTTATCGTCCTTGAGGCGGCTCGAATTGCCAGCCAGGGGGCGGAGCTAATCCAGGTAGCCAATGCTGCACAAAGCATGATCCACAGGGTAAACTTCCTTGCCATGTTGGATACCCTCTTCTATCTCGCCAGAACCGGCCGTATTGCCAGGGCGGCAGCTTGGGCTGGGTCGCTACTAAATGTGAAGCCTATCGTCGAGCATTCTCCTTCGATAGGGGAGACGACACCCGCGGCCCGCCCGAGGACAAAGACGAAAGCCATAGCGCGCATGCTGGAGATAATGGCAGACAGGGTAGGCGATTCCAGAGTGCATGTCATGGTGCACCATGCTGACGAATTGGAGGAAGGAGAAAAGCTCAAGGCAGAGATCGGCTCAAGATTCAGCTGTACCGAACTTCATCTCACTGAGCTCACTCCTGCTATGGGAGTTCATGCTGGCCCTGGCGTTCTTGGTATATCCTTCTACCCCGATTAAGGTGTCGATCACGGCAAGGGTGAGAAAGGCAGTGGGGGAACTCCTCGTGTGCCTTCTTTAGTCCTGCTTGTCCTGTTGACGGTTAGCCGGGTTAGGCGCTCCGGGAGGGCAGCAAAATATTCTTGACAACTGCCAGATTATGGAGTACGATTGGCTTCGAATCGAAAGGAGGAGGATATGGGGATCGATTATGGCATGACTGGGGTTGTCTTAGACGAGGAGGTAGACCTCAAGAATTACACGGTCTGGATTTGCGAGATAGTTCACGGGTATCCACCATGGACACCGCTTTACACTGCCATGTTCTGCGAGTTAACCGCCTATGGCATGCAGCATGCTGCTGAGTTGCTGTCGTGCCCTGAGACCAAGGGCTTTGAGTGGAAACTCCACAATGGCTACGTCTATATCACAGTGATCGAGCCCAGACCCGATGAGGTTCCGGCGCGGGAAAAGCTGTTCCGGGAGCGGATGGCCGCATTCCTCGAGGACCCCGAGGGGAAATGGGTCAAGGATCGGCAGCGAATCTCGGGACTTTATAAGCACATCCAGGAAGTCGATATCGAGAGTGTAAGCCTCAGCCAGCTTCGGGAGCTCTTTTGGGAGGCCTTTGATGTCTTTCGCAAGGTTCACGAGATACACTTCTACTGGATGTATGGGTTATATCTGCTCAATTTTCGCTTCATAGCCGCCTGCGAAGAGCTTGCCGGAATTAAGCCCGATGACCCGCTACATGGGAAATTAATAAGTGGCTTCGACAATACACTGTTCCAGATCAACAAGGAGATGTGGCTTCTTGGCAGCAAGGCGCGAGAGGCGGGGCTTGCCGACCTCTTCCTGACTATTGAGGATGATGAGGAGCTGATGTCCAAGCTCAGGGAAAGCGAGGCC
Organism: Chloroflexota bacterium; assembly: GCA_030615045.1. Lineage (GTDB taxonomy): Bacteria > Chloroflexota > Dehalococcoidia > SZUA-161 > JAUWZY01 > JAUWZY01. The sequence continues at coordinate 1,996 of JAUWZY010000089.1, read as the reverse complement.
GGGCGGAAGTGGCTTGATGAATATTTAGAATTCCTCAAGGTTCACGGCTGGAGATGCGTGCGTATAGTCGATTGGGCGACTCCATCGTGGGTTGAGAAGCCGAGCCTGGGATTACCTGACATAAAGAGAACGATAGCCAAAGAGACTTTTGCTCCTGATGTAGAGAGGGAACGCTTGGCAAGGGAAAGGGAGCAGGCGGAGGGAGAGCTTTCGGCCCGGGTGCCGCAGGAGCAAAGGGAACGGTTTGACAAATTGCTGAAGGTGGCTCAGATGGCTGCCTCGTGGACTGAGGACCACACCCCTTTCTGTGAGCTTGCCCAGAATGCGGTAACTCGCAAGGTGATTTGGGAGGTGGGCAGGAGATTTGCTCGCGCCGGGGTTATCGATGAGCCATTTGATATCTTTATGCTTCTCCCCTGGGAGATAAGAAAGGCGATCGTACCTCTGGAGCGGGTGGATTACCGGCGGCTTGCTCGCTGGCGCAGAGGAGAGTGGCAAAATGCGCTCAAGGTCGAGCCGCCGCCCTTCCTTGGCCAGATAGAGAAGCTGGGAGAAGTGGCAAACAAAGACCCTATAATCCGGGTGGTAGGTGCCCTCCCCATAGTCCGCGCGGAGCTGAAGGCTGATCTCTATGGTGCTGCTTCAGCTCCTGGTGTTGTTGAGGGCAGGGCTCGGGTCATCATGAGCGAGAGCCAGCTCAGTGAGATTGAGCCAGGTGAGATACTGATAGCCCCGTTTACCGCTGCCCCCTGGATCGCTGCTTTTCATGTTGTGGGCGGCATAGTCACTGACATGGGAGGGACAATGTCCCATACTGTGATCATGGGACGAGAGTTTGGCATCCCCATCGTCGCTGGCACTCTGGAGGCGACTAAGAAGATCAAGACGGGGCAAAGGATCAGGGTTGACGGCGATAACATCGCTGTTTATCTGTTAGAGTAGTGCTGAGGGGCAAAAGGGTTGATAATAGCTCAGGAGGGTATAGATGGCGAAGGATCATGTTATTCACCTTATACCGCTGGTAAAGATCGATTTCCCCAAGCCTAAGATGACCTACCTATCCAATTTCGGGCAGACGGTTCCTATTGTCTCCTACATCTGGTATTTGGAGGGTCCGAGGGAGAACATCATTGTCGACGCTGGCATCGCACCGGAGAGGCTTCTCGGCCGTGGCTATAAGGTGGAGCCGATGCAGAGTTTAGACCAGGGGCTAAGCAAGGTGGGGTTGGGGGTTGGTGACATAGATTTTGTCATTCTTACGCATACCCACCATGACCATATCGCTTTGGCCCACAAATTCCCTAAAGCCAAGTTTATCATTCAGCGCGCCGAAATTGAGTTTGACCGCAACCCGCACCCTTTCATTGCCGAGACGCGTCCTGCGGATTTCATGGAGTTGATTGGGGGACTGGACTTCGAGGTCGTTGAAGGCGACACCGAGATCAGCGCTGGGATAAGAGTTTTGCTCACTCCGGGGCACAGCGCTGGAGCTCAGTCTGTAGCCATAAAGACCGCCCAAGGCACTGCCATCATCACTGGCTTCTGCTGTATCCAGGAAAACTTTGAGCCCCCTGCGGAGCTCAGGGAGAGGATTTCGTTTTACACCCCGGGAATACACCTGAACGTACCACAAGCTTATGAGAGCGTGGCCAGGGTAAGGGAGCTCGCAGACTTAATAGTGCCCTTACACGAAGCTGAGCTCGTCCACAAAGCCACAATACCTTAAGCGCAACAGCGACTGAGTGTTGGCAACCCCCGGCCCGGTAAGGTAAAGGTTGCGCACTATGTTCTGACGAATAAGTCTGCCATCACTCTTCTGGCCATTTCTGGTTAACAGAAGGCGCTGTAACATGTCGTATAGAGGTGATATTGCTATCATTGGTGCGGGTGTAATCGGGTTAGGAATAGCTGCCCAAGTAGCGAGCGAACACAGAGATGTTTATGTGTTGGAAAAGAATGAAACATTTGGCCAGGAAACAAGCAGCAGGCACAGCGG
>JAUWZY010000063.1 GCA_030615045.1 Chloroflexota bacterium | reverse complement strand
GGTACGCCTACACGTACATGTATCTACCTGGAGCGTTTAGAAACTACACCGGATTAAACATGCCCGAAAAGCTGATGATTGGCCCCGGCGCCACTATAGAGAAACGGTTTAGGGAGGGATCGGAGCTCACCATCAACGGTTTCTCTATAGTGGCGCCGGGGCCAATCATCAGCTTTTTGGGCGCGTTTAATCCGGCGTAGTTTCTAAACGCTCCAGGTAGATGCATATACGTGTAGGCGTACCATCCCGAGCCCAGATAAGCCGGGACTTTTATATCGCTATAGCGAGAACTGAACGATATTGCCCGATAGAATGGCCCGTCATAGGGATGCACTATATAGTCAAACAGCCCCCAGCTCCCTGAGGAAACCTGCGGATGGCAAAGGACATTGTATATCAATGAATACATCAGGATATCCCTTAGCGGATAGATATCCGGGTTATCTGGGTTGCTCTTCACCTCCCTGGCTAAGCGCTGCCGTTCCGCCATTCGCGCAGGGTCAACAGTGTGCGCGGCAAGCCGGCATGAACTCACACCGAAGAGAAATGTATCAAGTATGCCACCGGGGTAGAGTGCATCGCGATACATATCGCCCGGTGTATCGTAGGGGAAGATGGCTCTTAGATGCGGTGGCTGTGTTATTGCTGTGGCTAACTGTGCCATTGCAAAAGCAGATATCCCTACCATGCCGACATTGCCATCGCACCACGGTTGCTGTGCAATCCACTCCACAAGGTCATAGCCATCCATTTCACAATCCTTATCCATGACCCCTTCCGAGTGGCCGATCCCTCTTTGCTGAGCTATGATGTGTGCGTAACCCCTGGATACAAGGTATCGGGAGCTTCCAGCCTCAATCGTGCCATCCCAGCGGGTGCTGGTTTCCACTTGTGGTGGCAATGTCCACTGCAAATCCGATGACACTTCTTTGCTCCAGGGGCCGAGAGCGAGCAATGCCGGGAACTTCCCCTCAGCATCAGGGCGATAGACATCGACCGCGAGACGGACTCCGTCGCGCATAGGAACCATCACCTCGCCGTCGAACTCGACCTTATAGATTGGCTGTGACCCTTCTTTTTTCATGTGATCTGGCTCAGGCGTAAACATACCTATCCAATAGGCCCGTTTCTTTCACCGCGCTTAAGCGGGCCCAAAATATGCACATCAACACTTCCCGAGCCGTGACAATAGCACCGGATAAGTTGTTCGCCTACCCTATTACTTCAGGATATAGACACAGCAGTTATCGCCGTCCACCCTTATCCTGTCCCCGGTCTTTATCTTACCGGTCGCCCCTAAAGTGCCGGCGACACAGGGTATGCCATATTCTCGACCTACGATCACTGCGTGGGCCAGGGCGCCGCCGTGATCGGTTACCACCCCACTGGCGAGCCAAAAGAGCGACGTCCAATCGGTATGTGTGAATGGCGCGACTAAGATCTCCCCGGGCTGGAGTTGAGAGAACTCATCTTCGCTCATTATCACCCGGGCGGTTCCTTCAACAACCCCTACTGCCGAGCCTGTGCCATAGAGGTCGGCCTTTAATTCCTCTCTGACAAGGGGCGACGGAGCTAATACGCGCAGCACAGGGTTTATCGCGGTTTGTCTCGCTAATACGCTGGGATCGCCGATGAAAGGAACTGGCTCTTGCTTCACAAACTCCTGCCATTGCTCTTTTCTTATCCGGACCGTCTTCTTCAGCGGACACCTGTGCATGGTTAGCGCCGCCATTTTCACTTCCTCCGGGATGAGGAAAAAGATATCCTCCGTCTCGTCGAGCACCCCTGCCTTGGTATACCTCCGGCCCATTTCCATAAGCACGCGCCGACCTAAGGCATTGGTGGTGAATTCGCAGGGATAGAGGTGGTCCTCGCTCCATCTGCCGCACCAGCGGGCGCCTTCCATCAGCTTGACAAACATGTCTCTTCTCTCCGCGGGTACACGGGGCAGGACTTCCTTCTCCGTCTTCTTCCGCTCCGCGACCAAACGCTTGCGCTCCTCATCGAGCATGAAGACCCCTCCCTTGGTTATAACCCGCCTTATATCCGGCAGTGCCAGGGTCGGCTTCTCGATCCAGCTGGGCACCTCGACATGGATGATGGGTGGAGTCCGCCAGCCATATACTTGGAGGAATTCATTTAGCTCATCGAGCCATTTCCTCCCCGCATCGCTCTCCTTCAGCTTGGAGAGGAGCTGTTCATCATCGGGGACGGCGTCGAAGGTCTGCTTAAGTCCAAGCTCTACTGCCCGTTCACCGAGTCGCCATAGCCAGCGCTCAGCGACCTGCATTTCAGTGTCGTAGCCACCGAGCAGCGCCTTGAATTGAGGATGTGTCCCATCTATCCCAAGCAGCTCTCGGCACATGTCCTCAAATAGCCCGTAGAGATGATAGGCGGGAAACATGGACTCAAAGTGTACTACCCACTGCTTGTCGTTGACTGCCATCCAGTCCTCGAAGTGCTCCAGGAGATCGACATTGCTCAGTTTCTCCACATCGACCTTCTTCAGTCGGTCATATTCCGCCATTATCCCTGGGACAAGCCTGCCCCGCCATTCCTTTTCAAAACTATCAATCCAAGGGGTCATCTTCTGCCTGAATACGGGCTCGCGCAGCTTCCACTCCTCCTCGGGTATTTCGATCATTGAGAAATAGAAATAGCCATCTTTCGTCCTGGAATCCCAGGTCATATGGGTGGGACAAGACAATTTCTCAGCTTCTCGATGCATACGCTGGTGGCAACATGCCACTTGACCAAGCCACAGAGGCATCGGTTTCAGCGCAGGTATGCAGAATGTGCCAAACAGTATCCAGCATTTGAAATACGGATTAAGGTCTCTCTCCTCATCGAACTCATGCCAAGCGATCCAGTTATAGTACATCTCCCCCCTCCTTTATAGTTTATATATTAGCCTGCTCCTGATATCGATATCTCAAAGCATTTCCCACCCCCTTAATAAATTTGGTAACCAGTGTATAGCACTTCGCGAGCGGGATGTCAAGGCTTTCTTGAGGCAGCACACCAAACGTTGCCCAGAAGAATTACACGATTTAATTCTTAATGGGGATACAGCTGATGATACGCTGCAAATCAAAGGTTACGGGTATTCCCGCTTTTCTTCGCTGAGCGCTTTAACGATCTTCTCCGGGGTGATGGGCAACTCCTTGAACCTGATGCCGATGGCATTGTAGATGGCGTTGGCGATACATCCCGGTACCGCGACGATAGGTGCCTCGCCAAAACCCTTGGCGCCATATGGTCCCAGCGGGTCATCCGGCTCCACAATTATGGGTATAATCTGGGGACAGTCAGCAGATGTGAAGATCTTGTAATCTGTGAGGCTGAAATTGAGCGGTCTTCCCTGATTGTCGAAGCGGAGCTCCTCGCTTAGGGCCAAGCTTAGGCCCATCACCACCCCTCCGATAATCTGCCCCTGCACAATTGCGGGATTTATTGCCCTACCAACATCATGGGCTGCTACATATTTTAGCACCCTTACCTCCCCGGTCTCCGTGTCCACCTCAACCTCAGCAAACACAGCGCCGAAGCTCCTGGCCTTCGCTGGCCAGTTGGGACAGGTTACCACACCTCTACCCACCACCGGTGTTAATCCGGCTCCCACCATTGCTGCTATCTCTCGGATGTTGGTCGCTCTGTCCGGATTGTCCTTGACATAGATGACTCCATCCTCGATCTCCAGGGCTTCAGGCGTCACATCGAGCTTGATGGCAGCCTGTTCCAGGAGTTGCCGTCTGGCATCCTCCCCAGCCAGCTTTGTTGCCAGGGCTTCAGTATGAGCGGAGGTGCTGGCAATCTGACCATAGGGGCATAGCGGGGTAACCTCGGTATCGGCGTTTATTACGTGGATAGTTTCAATGGGTATCCCTGAGGCTTCGGCGAGAACCTGAGCCTGGGTGGTCTTGTTGCCCGTTCCCATCTCGACTACAGGTATCAGGAGGTCAAAAGTGCCATCGCTATTGATCTTTGCCACAGAGCCGGAGGCCGCGGTGGTAATGCTGGACGGATGGGTCAGAGCCGCCATACCCATCCCCACCATCTTGTGGCCTCTGACTTCAACCGGTGCCCGGTATCCCTGCCACTTCTCTCGCCACCCTATCGCCTCGGCTCCCCTTTCCAGACATTCATCAAGACCACAGCTGGAAAGCACAGTCCCTTCCCTTTCTCGAGTTGTCTTGCACTCATCTCCGGTTTGAATATGGGTCCTCTTTATAAACTCTACCGGGTCCAGTCCCAACTCCTCAGCGACCCTGTCTATCGATTGCGCCAGGCCAAAGGTCATGATCGCATTAGCGACACCCCGGAACTCCCCTGTGTAGGGATGGTTGGTGTATGCTGCGAGCGCCTCAAATCTGGCATGGAACGTTCGGAATAATGCCAGTATCGGCGTAGCAGCTGCGGTATTATGGCTCCAGATGTATCCGCCTGAAGCTGTGGTTAGCTTAGCAAAGATCGCGCTGAAGGTGCCGTCCTTTTTTACCCCTATTCTAACCTGGATGTCGGCGGCCTGCCGCATTTTGCTCAACATATCCTCTTCCCTGCTGAAGCGGAACAACACCGGCCTGCCTGTTTTCCGGGCCATTATCGCTGCCAGAATGGCGTATCTTCCTTCATATTTACTGCCGAAGGAGCCTCCCACATAAGGCGAGACGACTTTGACTCTGGTTTGGGGTATGCCGAGCACGCTGGCTATAGTTCGGCGGTAGGCAAATGGCTGCTGGGTGCTGACCCAGACCGATAGCTTTCCGTCATCCCATTCGGCGAGACAGGCTCGAGGCTCTATCGGCACGTGCTGCACGAAGCTGGTGTGGTAATTATCCTCGACTATAAGATCGGCCTGGCCGAAGCCCTGTTCCACATCGCCCCGCTCCAGAACCAGCGTTCTCGATGCTGCTTGGGAGAGATTGGTCGCCGAGACCTCTGGTGGGGGGATTAGGGGGGCCTCGGGCTTTAGAGCCTTCTCCGGGGTGAGGACTACAGGTAGCTCCTCATATTCCACATCTATTAGCTCCAACGCCTGTTCGGCGGTCTCCTCGCTCTCAGCAGCCACCGCCAGGACCTCGTCACCCGCGAAGCGCACCTTATCAGGAAGAACGTAGGCATCTTCGAGGCCGGACTCACCGATGAGGGCTCGGGGTACGTCTTTATAGGTGAGTATCGCTTTCACCCCCTCTAGCCTCTCAGCCTTGCTGGTGTCTATGCTCACGATTCTGGCATGGGCATAGGGGCTTCTGAGTACCTTCCCATGTAACATTCCATAT
>JAUWZY010000080.1 GCA_030615045.1 Chloroflexota bacterium | reverse complement strand
CAGCCTTGACGATGTTTCGCAACTCGGCCATCATGACCGCCTCAATGTGCAGTCGGCCGGCGGTGTCGAGGATAACCACATCTTGGCCGGAGGCTGAAGCTCGGTTGACGGCAGCCCGGCAAAGAGCGACGGCGTCTTTGGCCTCGCGGTCGCAGTAGGCTGGAACCTCGATTTGCTGGGCCAGGATTTCAAGTTGGTCGATGGCAGCCGGGCGTTGGAGGTCGGCGGCGACGAGTAGGGGTTTTTTGCCCTGTGCGATGACATATTTGGCTAATTTGCCGGCGGTGGTGGTTTTGCCCGAGCCTTGGAGCCCAACCAGTAATATCACTGTCGGAGGATGACTGGCATGCACCAGGCGATGGTTTCCTCCGCTCAGGATGGTGACCAGCTCATCATTGACGATCTTGATCACCTGCTGTGCCGGGGTCAGGCTTTGCAAGATCTCTGCGCCTACCGCCCGCTCCTGAATCCTGCCGATAAGCCCTTTTACCACCTTAAAGTTTACATCGGCTTCCAGAAGCGCTAACCGCACCTGGCGCAGGGCGTCATCGACATCCTTCTCCGTCAGCCTCCCCTTGCTGCTGAGGTGCTTGAACACATTCCCCAGCTTATCCGATAGGACCTCGAACATCTTCCCCCCTGTTAAATGTGGAACAAGATGGTGAGCACATCACCATCTTGGACGATGTAATTCTTGCCTTCGAGACGAAGAAGCCCCCGCTTCCGCGCCTCGGCGATGCTGCCACAACTGATGAGCTCATCATGCCCGATGACCTCGGCTCGGATGAAACCCCGTTCCATATCGGTGTGGACCTTGCCCGCTGCCTTCTGGGCAGGAGTGTTCTTGGCGATGGTCCAGGCTTTGACCTCATCAGAGGCTATGGTGAAAAAGGAAATAAGGTCTAAAAGCCTGTACGAGAGCCTGATCACCTGCTCCAGCCAAGAACTCTCTAAGCCCATGGCGGTGCGAAACTCGTCAGCCTCGGTGCCGCTGAGCTCTGCCAATTCCATTTCCAGCTTGCTGCAAAGGACGGCGAAATCGCAATGGGGACGGCTGTGATGCTGGAACCGAGCCTTTATAGAGGCGGCCTCTGGAATTTGTTCCTCGCCGATGTTGAGCAAAAGCAGCATCGGCTTGGCGCTGAGCAACTGATAATTCTCGATGTACTTGGCGTCTTGCTCGGTCAACCCTTGCTCTTGGATGGGCACCTCATTTTCCAATGCCGACTTTATTTTCTGCAGCAAAGCCTGCTCCTTGAGATTTGCCTCTCGCTCCTGTGGCTTGGCCCCTTTGAGGGCGCTGTTTAGCCGCTCCAGCCTCCTCTCTGTGATAGCCAAGTCTGAAAGGATCAGCTCCAAATTCATCGTGATGATGTCCCGCTCTGGGTCGATGCTACCCTCGATATGGGGTACACTGTCATCCTCGAAGACGCGGACAACATGGATCAGGGCATCCGCCGTGCTAAGCTGCGCTAAATGCTGTGCCCCCGCCCCTTTAAGGGGAACGCCGATGTCAATGTACTTCACCTCAGCGGGGATAGTTCGCTTTGGCTTGAGAATCTCAGCTAAAGTCCAGAGTCTGGGGTCCGGTACCTTAACGATACCATGAGTTGCGCCCACTGAGGGATGGGCTGCCTTTTCCCCCCTCCCTTTGGTTAGGGCCTGGAAAACGGTAGTCTTTCCGCTTTTGGGTAATCCGGTAATGCCTAATTCCATGCTGACAGCATGATCCTTTGGTGCTAAAATCAAATTGCGCTTTTAGTCGTGATGGGGGTTTTCGATATAGCCTTTTGGCTCTTGGGCTGGTTCTTCATCCTTGACCCGATAGGAAGCGGGAATGGAGTCCGTATCTTTCGCCATCTTCCTCAACATGCGTCGGGAGCGCAGGAGAAGAATCAGAAACCCCAAGGGGAGCAGGAGGAAAAGCAAGAGCCAAATGGGGATGAGTAAGAGCATGAAGACCAGGAACAGGATTGACTTAATCAGGAACGGGATAGGTCGCTCCCAAATCAGCCCCCAGGTCAGCCGTCCAAACCTTGCCACGAGATGAAATATCATTGCCATTGAGCATTATTATACCCTAAAGGAGACTGTTTTGCTATACATATTCCACGGCGAGGATGACTTCTCCCGCAGCGAGGCCTTGACCGAGCTTAAGCAGAAAGTGGGAGCTGAGGAGCTGGGGATGGCCAACATCGCCATTCTCGAGGGGCAGAAGCTCTCGCTCAATGAGCTCATCATCATCTGTAATACTATTCCTTTCCTGGCAGCAAAGCGCTTGGTGATTGTGGAGGGGCTTTTGAGTCGCTTTGAACAGAAGGATAGGCGTCGCGGGGTACGCCCTGAGCTCGGCGAATGGGGGGCGCTCAAGGGATATATCGCCACACTGCCGCCGAGCACGGTATTGGCTCTGGTCGATGGCAAGCTGGGAAGGGATAATCCCTTGCTCAAGGAGTTAGCGCCCAAGGCCAAGGTGAGGGAATTCCCGCCTATTAGGGGTGCCGAGCTGCATGATTGGATCTGGTCCCGAGTAGGGGAAAGGGGAGGCGATATCTCGCAGCCAGCGCTCCGCCTCTTGGCCAATCTTGTCGGCGAAAACCTCTGGATCCTGGGCGCTGAGATCGACAAACTTTGTCTTTATGCCCTGGGCCGCCGCATCGAGGAGAATGATGTTCGGTTATTAGTGAGCTATGTCCGAGAAGCCAACATCTTCGCCATGGTGGACGCCATTATTCAGCGAAAATTGGCAGTGGCCTCTCAACTCTTGCATCAATTCATAGATGAGGGAGCCGCGCCACCCTACCTGCTTTTCATGATTACCAGACAGTTTCGGCTTTTGGTTCGGGCTAAGGAACTGAGCTCTCAGCGCCTGCCCCCCGCCGAGTTCATTGGTAGAGTAGGTGTTCCCTCAGGACACCTGCTGCAGAGGGTCATGGAATAGGCTCAGGGATACTCCCTGGAGCAGTTGCAGCAGATCTATCAGAAGCTTCTCGATACCGATCTATCTATTAAGAGGGGCAGGTTGAAGGGGGTACTGGCGCTTGACCTCTTGCTCGCCGAGCTCTGCCAAGAGGCTTAGGCTTGGCCGAAGCGGTTGCACTCCCTCTCGGCCTATGGTATATTAAGCCTAACTCGCCCGAGAGGTAAGTGCTTGCTGAGCAACTTTGGCTATGTAGGATTACTGCTCATCGCTGCCATCTTGGTCCCCGTCTTCATTCTCCTGCTCTCATTTCTCCTCGGCCTGGTTCGCATTCGGCCCAAGAAGCCCAATCCAGCCAAGGCTTCTACCTATGAATGCGGGATGCAAACCATAGGTCATTCCTGGGTCCAGTTCAACTTTCGCTATTATTTTTTCGCCCTCCTTTTTGTAGCTTTCGATGTAGTAACTGTCTTCCTCTATCCCTGGGCTGTGGCCTTTAAGGAAGTGGGTTTGTTCGCTCTCACCAGCATGATTATCTTCATCCTTATTTTGGTCATTGGCCTTATTTATGCCTGGAGGAAAAAGGCCCTGGAGTGGAAATAAGATGGCTGCGCAGCGGATGCCCCCAATATACTCGGCAAGCGAGTTAGACCATGTTGAAGGCCTGATCATTGCCGAGCTCAAACAGCGCTCCGCAGTGCCGATACCAGACCCCGATGCTTGGCTTGAGGAAGAGATCGGAAGGAACGTTTTGATTACCTCGGTGGATAAAGTTCTAAACTGGGGGCGTCGCTTCTCGGTGTGGCCGGTGATGTGCTTTCCGGCCTGCTGCGCCTTTGAGGTAATGGCTACTGCGGTATCGCGCTTCGATATCGCCCGCTTTGGCATGGAGCTGATGCGGGCGTCACCGCGGCAGGCAGACCTGATGTTGGTAGCTGGCACCGTGACCTGGAAGATGGCAGCGGCGCTGAAGCAAATCTACGACCAGATGCCGGAGCCCAAATGGGTTGTGGCTATGGGTTCCTGTGCTATCAGCGGTGGCACCTTCTCCGAATCCTATAGCGTGGT
>JAUWZY010000031.1 GCA_030615045.1 Chloroflexota bacterium | reverse complement strand
GTGAAGAGGAGAAAATAGAGGTGGGGCGCTCGACCAAGAAAGGACCATTTGTCGACCTTAAACTGCTGCAGAAGGTGGAGCTGCTGCAGCAGAGTGAGCAGAAAGCGGTGATTAAAACCTGGTCTCGGGCTTCGACCATTGTGCCACAAATGGTGGGGCTCACCATTGGGGTCCATGATGGCCGCAGGCATGTTCCCATCTTCATTACCGAGAACATGGTTGGGCATAAGCTTGGGGAATTCTCCCCAACAAGGACTTTTAAAGGGCATACCACCGTCAAGGCAGCGAGAGTCACCAGGGTGAAGAAGAAGTAATGGAGGTAATGGCTATAGCTAAGCAGGTCAGGGTATCGCCGCAGAAGTTGTGGCTGGTCTTAGACCAGGTTCGAGGTAGGAGTGTGGATGAAGCACTGGCTATCCTGAGGTTTTCGCCCACCCCGGCGGCTCGGACCGTGGCCAAAGTGGTAAAATCAGCTGCTGCCAATGCCGAGAATAACTTCCAGATGACACCATCAAATCTCAGGATCGTTAGGATTTCTGCTGATAAGGGGCAGCCCCTGAAGAGATTCCGCCCCCAAGCTAGAGGGAGGGCAAATCCGATTCTCAAACGCTCAAGTCACATTACCGTAGTCGTGGCGGAGGAATAGATGGGGCACAAGGTTCACCCTACAGGGTTTAGGCTGGGCATCATCAAGGATTGGCAGGCGAAATGGTATGATGAAAAGAATTATACCGAGCTTGTGCATGAAGACCTGGCCATTCGTAAAGCCATTCAGGCTAAATACAGCGAAGCCGGCGTCTCTCGCGTTGAGATCGAGCGTGGCTCTAACGAGGTCACGGTGACCGTCTATACTGCGCGGCCCGGGATGGTCATCGGTCGCGGCGGACAGAGGGTCGATGAGTTTAGGAATGAGTTGCAGCGCATGACCGGGAAAAAGGTGCGGCTAAATATCCAGGAGATTCGGGAGCCTGAACTGGATGCCTACCTGGTGGCGAAGAACATCGCTGAACAATTGCAGCGGCGCATTTCCCGAAGGCGGGCGGTGAAACGAACTATCGCCCGAACTATGGAGCGAGGTGCCAAGGGAATAAAGGTGACTGTTTCCGGGAGAATCGGCGGCGGTGAGATCGCACGCCGGGAAACTGAACGCGAGGGAAGCGTCCCGTTGCACACCCTGCGCGCTGACATCGATTACGGCTTCGCCGAAGCCTTGATCGCTAAGGGGCTTCTCGGGATCAAAGTCTGGATCTACAAGGGCGATGTCGTTCCGGCTAGAGAGGTTGAGGCCGAGGCGCTCGCAGAGGCCGAGGCACTCCCTGAGATAGAGGCAATCCCTGAGATAGAGGCACCCCCGGAGGCAGAGGCGCCTGTGGAATAATGGCTTTTCTGAGGTAACAGGGCGATGTTACAACCAAGGAGAGTAAAATATCGTAAGGTACATCGAGGTCGGCTCAAGGGCAAGGCGCAATTGGGGAGCGCCGTGGCCTTCGGCGAATATGGGCTGCAAGCATTGGAGCCAGCTTGGCTCACCAGCCGCCAGATCGAAGCAGCGCGCCGTGCCATTGTGCACCACGTCAGGCGAGGTGGCCAGGTTTGGATTCGCGTCTTCCCCGATAAGCCGGTGAGCAAAAAGCCAGCCGAGACCCGCATGGGTGGAGGCAAGGGCTCCCCAGACCATTGGGTGGCAGTGGTCAAGCCGGGGAGGATTCTGTTTGAACTCGCCGGGGTCAAAGAGGAGATGGCAAAGGAGGCGCTACGCCTCGCCTCTCATAAATTGCCTATCGCTGTTCAATTCGTCGCCAGGGATGAGAAATGATGATGGATGAGATTCGAAAGCTAACCGATGAGGAGCTGGCCAAACAGCTTGAGGAAGCGCATCGCGAGCTTTTTAACCTCCGATTTCGGGCTGCTGCCAACCAGCTAACTAATTATAATGAAGTCCGCAAGGCAAAGAAGAGCATCGCCCGAATAAAGACCGTAATCAGAGAGCGGGAGCTAAGCGAAGTAAGATGAGTCCAAAGACACTCACCGGTCATGTGGTCAGCGACAAAATGGATAAGACGGTGGTGGTCGTGGTTGAGTCCCGACGCCGTCATCCCCGTTATAAGCGGGTTGTCAAGTATAGTAAGAGATTCAAAGCTCATGACAAGGACAATATCTGCCATCGCGGTGACAGGGTGAGGATTGTCGAAACCCGTCCTTTATCCAAGGAGAAAAGGTGGCGTGTCGCCGAAATCCTAAGCAGTAGGGAGGTAGTTGAGGCTCCTCCCGCAGAGGTGGAGTAAGTGATCCAAACATATACCAGGCTTAAAGTGGCCGATAACAGCGGCACCCGGGAGGTAATGTGTATTCATGTGCTTGGGGGCACGAGGAAAAGGTATGCCCGAGTCGGCGATCTCATTGTGGCCGCAGTGAAGGAAGCCGTGCCCGGAGCCGCAGTGAAAAAGGGCGATGTGGTCCGAGCTGTCATCGTGCGCACGGTTAAGCGCTATGGTCGCCCCGATGGCTCATATATCAGGTTCGACGAAAATGCAGCAGCAATCCTCGATGAAAAGGGCAATCCCAAGGGGAGCCGTATCTTCGGCCCCGTGGCTAAGGAGCTGCGGGACAAGAATTTCATCAAGATCGTATCTCTGGCTCCTGAGGTGCTATAGATGAAGATTCGAAGAGGGGATGAGGTCTTGGTGCTCATGGGCAAGGATCAGGGGGAGACGGGGAAGGTTCGTCGCGCTCTCCCCCGAGAGAGTCGGGTATTGGTGGAAGGGGTTAATATGGCCAAGCGCCATATGAAACCCCGAGGTCAGGCCCGGCAGACGGGGATCATCATGCGCGAGGCGCCAATTCATGTCTCCAATCTAATGCTCATCTGCCCCAAATGTCAGCAGCCGACTCGCATTGGTCACCGCCTCCTCGAGGATGGGGGCAAAGCCCGGGTATGTAAAAAGTGCCAAGGGCTGATAGATGAGGTGACAGAGTAATGGCTTCGAGACTGAAGCAAAGATATCGAGAGGAGATAGTGCCCCGCTTAATGCAAGAATTTGGCTATAAGAACCAGATGCAGGCACCAAGGCTGGAGACGATCGTGCTCAATATCGGTCTCGGGGAGGCGATTCGAGAGCCCAAGGTTTTGGAGGCAGCAGCCGGTGATTTGGCCCAAATTTCAGGGCAACGCCCGATAACTACCAAGGCTAAGAGTTCCATTGCTGGCTTCCACCTGCGCAAAGGAGTTGCCATCGGGCTCATGGTCACCTTACGCGGGGAGCGGATGTACCATTTCCTTGACAAGTTGGTCAATGCCGTCCTGCCCCGCATCCGAGACTTTCAGGGTGCTTCCCGAGATTCCTTCGATGGCCGAGGCAACTACTCGCTTGGGATCAGGGAGCAGATTGTGTTCCCTGAGATCGATTATGACAAGATCGACAAGGTTCGCGGGCTTCAGGTCTGCATCGTGACCACAGCGCAAAGTGATGAGGAGGGAAGGCGCCTGTTAGAGCTTCTGGGCATGCCCTTCTCCAGGAAGTGATAATGGCTAAGGTATCAAAGATAGTGAAATCACAAAGGCCGGCAAAATATGAGGTGCGACATCGCAACCGCTGCTACCTCTGTGGTCGGTCTCGAGCTTATATTCGCCTGTTCGGTCTGTGCCGCATCTGCTTTCGCAAGCTGGCGCTGGAGGGTAAGCTTCCCGGGGTGAGAAAATCGAGCTGGTGAGTTACTATGAGCATCACTGATCCGATTGCCGATATGTTGACCAGAATCAGAAATGCCATCATGGCCAGACACGATTCGCTTCTGATTCCGGCATCCAAGACCAAGATCTCCATCGCTGACATCCTTAAACAAGAGGGCTTTATCACGGACTATGAGGTAGTGAAGGGGAATACACCACAGCGGGTGATCAAGATTCAGCTCAAGTATACGGGAAAGAAAGAGCCGGTATTGACCGGGCTGAAAAGGGTGAGCAAGCCCGGGCTCAGGATTTATGTGGGCAAAGGGGAAATCCCCAGGATCTATGAGGGGCTGGGCATCACCATTTTATCCACGCCATTAGGGGTGATGACGGGGAGGCAGGCCTGGCGTAAAGGCGTGGGCGGCGAAGTCTTATGCTATATATGGTAAAGAGGTGCTGATGTCAAGGGTGGGAATAAAGCCGATTTCTGTGCCCCAGGGGGTCGAGGTCGCTATCAGCGGCAGTGAGGTCGCGGTCAAGGGGCCTAAGGGTGAGCTTTCGCGGACTTTCCACCCCGATATGATCATTACTTTGCAGGACAGAACTCTCATCGTTTCTCGACCTTCAGATGGCAAAACCCATCGCTCGCTTCATGGCCTCACCAGGAGCCTTCTGGCTAACATGATCGAAGGGATGACTAATGGGTTTCAGCAGGGTCTGGAGCTGGTGGGGATGGGCTATCGAGCCCAGAAATCAGGGGACAAGCTGTTGCTTCAGGTGGGATACCCACATCCTGTGGAGGTCCCTCCTCCCCCAGGGATCTCGCTCGATGTTGAGGGCAATAACCGGGTCATCGTCTCAGGTATTGATAAACAACTGGTGGGTCAGGTAGCAGCCCGGATTCGGATGGTGAAGCCGCCCGATTCCTATGTGGGAAAGGGCATCAGATATGTTGGCGAAGTGGTTCGGCTCAAGCCGGGGAAGGCGGGTAAGGTGGGGAGGAGGAGATAAATGCTCAGGGAGGCTCGGAAGAGAAGGCATATCCGGGTCAGGAGGAAGGTATCAGGGACGCTGGAGCGCCCCCGTCTCTGTGTCTTTCGCAGCCTGAAGCACATTTATGCCCAGGTTATAGATGATGACAGCGGACATACCTTGGTTTCGGCATCAACCCTCGATGCCGAGATCAGGGCTGAGGCCCAGGGTAAGGCCAAGACGGAGAGAGCCAAATTGGTAGGGGGCTTGATCGGGCAACGAGCTTTGGCTAAGGGGCTGAGTCGGGTTGCCTTCGACCGTGGGGGATATAAATACCATGGTCGGGTGAAGCACCTGGCCCAGGCTGCCCGTGAGGCTGGGTTGGAGTTCTAATGGCAGAGAGATATACGATAAACCCGGATGAGTTAAATCTCACGGAAAGGCTGGTTCAGATTAGGCGAGTGGCCAAAACAGTGGCTGGAGGGCGTCGCTTTAGCTTCAGCGCCTTAGTGGTGGTTGGCGATGGCGAGGGCCATGTTGGCTCTGGATTGGGGCAAGGGCGGGAGGTACCCGAGGCCATCAAGAAGGCTGGGGCTATTGCCAGAAAGAACTTGATCCGCGTACCACTGGTGGGCAGCACTATCCCACATAAAATTGCCACTAAGTTTGGCGCGGCCAAAGTCCTGCTCAGGCCAGCGGCTCCGGGAACAGGGGTCATCGCCGGAAGAGCGGTAAGAGCTGTAGTCGAGGCCGCCGGGATCAAGGACATCCTGACCAAGTCCTTGGGCGGCTCCAATCCGATAAATGTTGTACGGGCCACAATGCTGGCCTTGAGCCAGCTGAAACAGCAAGACGAGGAGCTGGCGAAACGGGGCTTAAAGTGAGGCAGAACGAACTGGCGCCAGCTCCGGGGTCGATACGGAACAGGAAACGAGTTGGCCGCGGCGTGGGCAGCGGGCATGGTACCTATTCCTGCCGCGGCAGCAAAGGGCAAAAGTCTCGCTCCGGGGGCAAGCCCCATCCCCTTTTTGAAGGCGGTCAGACCCCTTTGTTCAAGCGCTTGCCCAAGAAACGGGGCTTCACCAATATCTTCAGGAAGGAGTATGCCATTGTCAATCTGAGAAGCCTTGCTATCTTCGGCGAGGGTGCTGAGGTAACGCCGCAGAGAATGGTGGCCGCCGGGCTTATCAAATCAGTCAAAAAGCCGATAAAGGTTTTGGCCGCTGGCGAGATTCACTCGCCTTTGCTGATAAGGGCCAACAAGTTCTCCGAGATGGCTAAGAAGAAGATCGAGGCCGTGGGGGGGACGGCGGTGGAGATAGAGGAGGGCGTGGAGAAGGCGGTCGGGAGTTGACGGTGGAGCGGGAGCAGGAGTGGCCGAGACCAAGGATAATCCAGGCGGTGAGCGATGCCTTGGGCACTCCTGATGTGAGACGCAAGCTGCTGTTCACCTTTGCTATCTTGGCCCTGTTTCGCTTCCTGGCCAATATCCCCGTGCCCGGGATTGATACCCAAGCATTGGCGGCCGGCGTTGAACTGGGCCCGTTTTTCGGCATGCTGGACATATTCAGCGGCGGCGCCCTGAGGACGGCGAGCATTGTTGCCATGGGGGTCTATCCCTATATTACCGCCTCGATCATAATGCAGCTTTTGGTTCCCATCGTCCCCAAGCTTCAGGAGCTGAGCAGGGAAGGTGAGGCAGGGAGGAGGAAGTTAGATCAATATACCCACTGGCTGCTTGTGCCCTTGGCTATGATTCAGGCCTATGGGTTGTTGGTGGTCTTCTCCCGGGGCATCTTTGGCGGCGCAATCCCTCTCTCTGCTCCACCGTGGCCTCAAGCAGGCGGCGATTTCTTGACTACCGCAGTCATGGTGTTCTCCATAACTGCGGGCACTATGTTCCTTGTCTGGCTTGGGGAGCGGATCACCGAAAACGGCATTGGCAACGGCATCTCGATAATAATCTTTGGCGGCATCGTCGCTGTCTTGCCTGAGAATATCTGGAGCAACCAGCGTATCACCGGCTGGGATGGCTTTTTCCTTTTGCTCTTGTTGCTAGTGGCGATAGCTGTGTTGATAGTATATGTTTACGAGGCTCAGCGCCGCATCCCAGTTCAATACTCGAGGAGCACCTTTCGTGGCGGCAGGATGTATCGGCAAACCGGGGGCACCCATATCCCACTCAGGGTTAATTCAGCGGGGATGATACCCATCATCTTCGCCATGTCGCTCATGCTCTTGCCCGGGATGATAGCCAGCTGGTTTGCCGGCCCAGTGGATGCTCCAAATTTTGCCAATTCGATTCAAAACTTCTTTAGCCCGGCAGGGATAGTCGGTGGTTTACTCTACTGGTCCTTTTACTTCCTCCTTGTTGTTGGTTTTACCTTTTTCTATACCATGGTCGTCTTCCAGCAGCAGAATATACCCGAGACCCTGCAGCGCCAGGGTGGTTTCATCCCCGGAATCCGTCCCGGTAAGCCTACCGCCGACTACCTAAATCGGGTATTGACCCGAATCACCTGGGGCGGGGCACTATTCTTGGCCCTGGTGGCCGTAATGCCTGTGTTCGCCCAATTGATAACCGGGGCCCCTGCCGGGACCGAGCTGATGATCGTGAGCAGTGCCGGCTTGCTCATCGTGGTGGGGGTTGTTCTGGACACCATGAGGCGGCTGGAGGCGGAGCTGTTAATGCGTCACTATGAGGGATTCATGAAGTGATGAGGATGCGAGTTATCATTTTAGGCGCGCCCGGTGCGGGCAAGGGGACGCAGGCAGCGCTCCTCTCCAAGGAGCTGGGCTTGGCTCACATTGCCTCCGGGGACCTCTTCCGCCAGGCACAGGATAGAGGGGATGAACTGGGGGCTATAGCTAAGTCTTACATGGAAAAGGGTCTTTTGGTCCCGGATGAGGTAGTGATAAAGATGATTTTGGAGCGCATTGCTGCCCCAGATTGCATTCAGGGCTTTATCTTGGATGGTTTCCCCAGGACACTGGAGCAGGCACAGGCTTTGGATCAAGCCCTGAGTGCCAATGGCATTGACCAGGTGCTATATATCGAGGTTTCGGATGAGGAGCTGATCAGAAGGCTGAGCGGGCGCTGGCTGTGCCGCAGTTGCCAGGCGCCGTATCACATGATCAATAATCCGCCACGGGTGCCTGGGCGTTGCGACCTTTGCGGTGGTGAGCTTTACCAGCGCCCCGATGATGCCGAGGAGACGGTGAGGAAGCGAATCGAGGTCTATATGGCTCAAACTATGCCCCTCATCGACTATTATGGTAAAATGGGCAAATTGACCGCGGTCAAGGGCGAGCAGGATATCGATGCTGTGAGCAATGATATGCTGGCAGCCCTTGGTCGGGGGGAAGGCCCGGGGGAATGGGGATAATCGTCAAAACCCTTCAGGAGATCGCTATCATGCGGGAGGCAGGCCGGATCGTGGCCGCTGTCATTGCTGCTTTGACCAGAGCGATAGCGCCTGGCATGACGACCAGGGAGCTGGATGCCATTGCCGTTCGGGAGCTGAAACGACATGGCGCTGCCGCTTCGTTTAAGGGCTATCGAGGCTTCCCTGCCTCTATTTGCGTCTCAATCAATGATGAGGTGGTTCATGGCATCCCGGGGGAACGGCTGCTCCAAGAGAGAGATATTGTGAGCCTTGATTTCGGCGCTTATTATCGCGGTTTTCATGGCGATGCCGCTGTGACCGTTGGGGTGGGGAACATCAGTTTGGAGTCGAGGAGCCTTATCGAGGTCACCGAAGGGGCTTTGCGGGCGGGAATCGCCTCTGCTCGCCAGGGAGCGAGGTTAGGCGATATCTCGGCGGCAATTCAATCCCATGTCGAATCCCGCGGTTTCTCTGTAGTTCGTGAGTATGTAGGACATGGCATTGGTCGGGATATGCATGAGGAGCCACAAATCCCCAATTTCGGCCCCCCGGGGCAGGGTCCGCTATTGCAAAATGGCATGACCATAGCCTTAGAGCCCATGGTTAACGCCAGGGACTGG
>JAUWZY010000034.1 GCA_030615045.1 Chloroflexota bacterium | reverse complement strand
AAAACCTCTTGGGGAATAGCACCAAATTCCTGCTCGATGATGGTTTTGGACAGCGGCCCCATGATCACTCCGGAGCAGACCTTTTCCCGGGATAGTTTTCTTTTCTCCAGGAGCAGTGTTTTCAGCCCGTGCTCGGCGCATTTCTTAGCTGCCATCGACCCCCCAGGGCCGCCACCGACCACGATGACATCGAACATGCTCACCCCCTAAGCGGCTTTTTTACCGTTTCCTCTATGCCCTCTCGGAATGCACCCAACAATGCTTCAGGCCCTTCGGCTGCCGCTTTTTTGATCACTTCTTCCAGGGGATAGAGGTCTTTGAGCGTGGCCAAAACCGGTTCCAACTCCCGAAGGTAAATATCGGCTGCTATCCTCTTCGCTTCCATAGCCTTGATAACGGAAGTGGCAGCCAAAATCCCGGTCTTCAGCGCAGTGCCAATCCCTTCCCCGGTTACAGGTAGCAGCAGGCCAGCGGCATCGCCGATGAGTAAGATATTCCCCTGGGCAGGGAGAAAAGAGCCCGAAAACAGCTCCTCGTATAATATCGCCTGGCTCAGGCAGCCATCCCGCCACAGGGGTTCTCGCTCGGGGCCAAAGCCGTAATCCGCCAAGATCTGCCTTATCTCATTCCTCAGCGGTTTGACCCCACCTCCCTCTAAGGTAAAGAAATCCCCCTTGTAGACGATGTCAAATCTGGGGTGGGGGCTCGGGAGGGGGAAAAACCAATGGAAATAATCTTTCTCCAGCTCTATTTCCCCTTGATAGCATTCCCGATATGCTCGCCTATATCGAACTTTGAGCTCTGGGAACAGAGAGCTTCTGACTCTGGAAAGGGCACCATCAGCTCCAATGACGAACCTGGCCCTAAGCTCTTGCCTTTCCAGCTTTACTGTGCATTCACCTTGCTGCTGGATAACACTGGTAACCTTAACCTCATCCCTGATCTCGACGCCGTTATCCTTTGCCCCCTGGTTTAACCAGTAATCAAAGTCCTTTCTCCAGGCGACGGGCATTCTGTGGTCTAACCTTTGTGGCTTCACTCCTGGGGCGTGAAGCTTAACGCCCAATAGATAACGAGGGGCAGCTAAAACCTCATGGGGGATGGCACCAAATTCCTGCTCGATGATGGTTTTGGACAGCGGCCCCATGATCAAGCCGCCGCACACCTTCTCACGGGGTAGTTTTCTTTTCTCCAGGAGCAGTGTTTTCAGCCCATGCTCGGCGCATTTCTTGGCTGCCATCGAGCCCCCGGGGCCGCCGCCGACCACGATGACATCGAACATCATTCACCACCATAAATCTCTGATCTCCGCTGCTTGCCGCAAGCCGAAGTCATGAAAAGTATATCACGGGGGCTCCTGGGAGGCAACTTGAGCTTTACCCATCAGGCTGAGTTTGCTATTATTGATATATCATGAAAGTGGGATTGATCTACGACCCAATTTATCTTGAGCACGATACCGGGCCGCATGTGGAGAACAGGCACCGACTGGAACAGACAGTGGCTGTCTTGGAGCAGTCACAGCTTCTGCCAGAGCTGGTCTCCCTCCCGCCAAGGGCAGCCTCCATGGATGAGCTCTTGCTGGTTCATGGCCAAGAGTATATCTTGAGGGTGGAGAGCGTGTGCCAAAAAGGCGGTGGCTGGCTTGATGCTGATACCGTGACCTCTTCAGCCTCATATGAAGCGGCTCTTTATGCCGCCGGCGGGGTGCTCCGTGGAGTTGATGCCATAATGGCAGGGGAGGTGAATTCAGCCTTCGGCTTAGTCCGCCCGCCAGGGCATCACGCCACCTACTTGCGGGCTATGGGCTTCTGCCTGTTCAACAACATCGCTATCGCAGCCAGATATGCGCTGAAGAATCACGGTTTGCAGCGAATTCTCATCGCTGACTTTGATGTCCATCACGGCAACGGGACTCAGGAGACCTTTTATAGCGACCCCCAGGTGCTTTACTTCTCCACCCATCAGTATCCTTTCTACCCCGGCACCGGCGCTATCGATGAGATTGGTCATGGGGCGGGGAGGGGGATGACGGTCAATTGCCCGCTGCCTGCCTGGTGTGGCGATGCTGAATATCTGCGCCTTTTCAACCAGGTCTTAGTTCCCGTGGCGCGGCGCTTCCAGCCTGAGCTGATTATGGTCTCCGCCGGCTACGACTCCCACTGGGCAGATCCAATCGCCCTGATGGAAGTGGATGTCGATGGCTTTGCCGAGATGGTGACCATCCTCAGCCAGCTTGCCCAGGAGTTATGTGGCGGCCGGCTCCTGTTCACCTTGGAAGGAGGCTATCACGTCGAGGCTCTCGCATACTCGATAAAAGCAACCCTCGAGGTCCTTCTGGGAAGACCCAGGACTGAGGAGCCACTGGGCAAAGCTTCAGGCCGCAGAAATCCTGCCTCTGTAGACTCCATTGTCGATGCGATTAAGAAAGTTCATGGATTGAGTTAGGGGCAAAGGTTGTGCTATACTGAAAGAACTTCATGTCAAGGGCTTTGGCTATGTGGTGTCGTGGCATTCGGGGGGCGACCACGGTAGAAAGCAATACCAAGGATGGCATCATTCGAGCGACCAAGGAGCTGCTGCAAAGGATGACCGCAGCCAATGGGGTCAAAGAGGAGGATGTTTCCTGTGCCATCTTCACTGCAACCCAAGACCTGAATGCTGAGTTTCCGGCGGTGGCAGCTCGGGAGCTGGGCTGGTCTAACGTCGCCCTCCTCTGTGAGCAGGAGATGAATGTCCCCGGCAGCTTGCCCAGATGCCTGCGCATCTTGCTCCTCTGGAACACAGAGAAAGCTATTGATGAGGTAATTCATGTATATCTCAAGGGGGCTAAGAGGCTAAGACCAGATTTAGCCACTGCCGAGCCGAAGGAGTAGAGCAATGCTCATAGTGATGAAGATGGATGCCAGCGAGAGGGAACTGGACGATGTCTTGGAGCGCCTCTCCCAGTCTGGATTCTCAGGGCACGTCTCCAAGGGGGTGGAGCGCACTGTGATTGGGGTCGTTGGGCAAACCTATCCCGAGCTGCGCGAAATCTTCGAGATCCTCCCCGGCGTCGACGAAGTGATCCCTATCAGCAAGCCATATAAGCTCTCCAGCCGTGAGTTCCAGCCCGAGGATACCATAGTAAGGGTGGGGGATATCGATATCGGCGGCGATGAGTTAGTAGTCATGGCCGGTCCCTGCGCCGTGGAGAGCGAAGAGCAGGTTGTGGAGACAGCGAGAGCGGTGAAGGCAGTCGGTGCTGATATCCTGCGCGGTGGTGACTTCAAGCCAAGCACCTCCCCCTATTCTTTCCGTGGCCTGGGCCCGGAAGGGCTCGAGTTCCTGGCTTGTGCCCGTGCCGAAACCGGCTTAGCCATCATCACCGAGGTCATGGGGCCACAGGATGTGGATCTGGTCTCCAGATATGCCGATATCCTCCAGGTGGGGACGCGAAACATGCAGAATTTTGTCCTCCTCGACGAGGTGGGCAAGGCTCGAAAGCCGGTGTTGCTCAAGCGCGGCCTCTCGGCTACCATTCAGGAATGGCTGCTCTCTGCGGAATACATCCTTTCTCAGGGGAATTGGCAATTGATTCTCTGTGAGCGAGGCATCAGAACCTTTGAAACATACACCAGAAACACTATGGATATCAGCGCCATCCCGGCTATCAAGAAGCTAAGCCACCTGCCTATCATCGCCGACCCCAGCCATGGCACTGGCAAATGGGAGCTCGTCTCCCCCCTGGCCCTGGCCGCTGCTGCTGCTGGCGCCGATGGCCTGATGATCGAAGTCCATCCCAATCCTGATAAGGCGCTCAAGGATGGCCCGCAGTCGCTGAACTTCGATAACTTCGAGCTTCTCATGTCCCGGTTAGCACTGCTGGCGACTGCCCTCGGTCACAACTTGCGCAGCAGACGGAGTCCAGGGGGTAAGTGATCCATGGCCAAGGGCTTGCTCTTCGGTCCAGCGGGGATACCATCGAGCACCAAAGTCCAAACCACTCAGGCTGGCATCGAACGGGTCTATGAGCTCGGTCTGGGCTGCATGGAAGTGGAGTTTGTGCAAGGGGTCAAGATGAGCGAGAAAAGCGCCTATTCAGTTGGCGAGGTGGGCCAGAGGACGGGGATCAAGCTCACCGCTCATGCCCCTTACTTCATCAATCTCAACGCTCAAGAGCAGGAAAAGGTGGTCGCCAGCAAGGGGAGGTTGCTCCACACCGCTCATATCTGCTCCCTCTTCGGTGGCCAGAGCATCGTATTTCACCCTGCTTTCTACTTAAATCGGCCCCCAGATGAGGTTTACCAGACAGTGAAAAGAAACCTGGAGCAGGTGGTAACCAAGCTCAGAGCTCAGGATAACCAGGTCTGGGTCAGACCAGAGCTCATGGGCAAGGGGACTCAGTTTGGCACCCTGGACGAGATCCTCAGGCTCAGTGTCGAGATAGAGGGGATTGCTCCCTGCATCGACTTCGCCCACTGGCACGCGCGGACAGGGCAATTCAACTCCTACGATGAGTTCATAAACATCTTAGGCCAGATCGAAGCCAAGTTGGGGAGGAAGGGCCTTGATGATATGCTCATCCACGTCTCCGGCATCGATTATGGAAAGAAAGGGGAGAGAAAGCACCTCAATTTGAAGGACTCCGATCTCCAATATTTGGAGCTGCTCAAGGCACTAAAGGACCGAGATGCCCAGGGACTGGTCATCTGCGAGAGCCCCAACCGCGAGCAGGATGCTCTGCTCCTGCAGCAAACCTACAACGCGCTATGATTCCCCGCTTCGGGAGGGCACAGAGAATTGGATCTATCAGTGCAATTGGCGCCCAATAATAAGCACGGGCTTCTGCTATCCAATCCAGTGATAGCCGCCTCAGGAACCTTCGGCTATGGCACCGAGCATGCCCAGGTTATCGATATCCAGAGGCTGGGCGCCATCATTTGCAAGGGCACGACGCTGAATCCACGCGCTGGCAATCCCCAGCCGCGCCTGGCGGAGACCGCCTGCGGGCTGCTGAACTCCATTGGGCTGGACAATATCGGGGTCAAAGCGCTGATCGAGGACAAGGCACCTATTTGGTGCCAATGGCATGTCCCGGTGCTGGTCAATATCGCCGGGGAAAGCATCGAGGAATATGCGGTGCTGGCGCAGATGCTGGAAGGGGTGGCGGGGATAAGCGGTATCGAGGTGAACATCAGTTGCCCCAATGTAACAGCCGGTGGCATGGAGTTTGGCGTCAGCGCTGAGGCTGCGGCCGCGGTCACGGCAGCGGTAAAGAGGGGAAATAGCCTCCCCATCATCGTCAAACTATCGCCCAATGTGACTGATATTGTTGCCATCGCTCGGGTAGTGGTAAACGCTGGCGCCGATGCCTTATCGTTGATCAATACCCCAAAAGGCATGGCTATCGACATCACGAAGCGCAGGCCGATTTTGGGCGGTATCAGCGGTGGCCTTTCCGGGCCGGCGATCAAGCCAATAGCCATCTACATGGTTTATCAGGTGGCGCAAGAAGTAGCAGTGCCCATCATCGGCTGTGGAGGCATCGCCTCTGCCGATGATGCCCTTGAATTCATCATGGCCGGCGCCAGCGCCGTTCAAGTGGGCACGGCGATCTTGGGCAATCCTCGCGCCCCCCTTGACGTCCTGGAGGGGCTTGAGTGCTTCATGGAAAGGGAAGGCATCGGCCAGCTGAGCCAGCTCATCGGCGCTGCTACCTAGACTATAAGCCCATGCTAACGCTAAGCCAATTCAAAAACGCGCTTTTCGACCTCTTGTTCCCGCCAAGGTGCATCGGGTGTGGGGGCAAGGATGGTTTTCTTTGCCTCAGTTGCGCGCAGTCATTGTCCAAGCTCAGCCCTCCCCACTGCCTCCGCTGCGGCATGCCTGCTGGCGGGGGCAGCGTATGCTCGCAATGCACAAAGTTGGTCGCCATCGATGGCATTCGCTCCTCTTTCCTGTACCGAGGTCTGGCTCGGGAGGCAATCATCCAACTCAAGTATAAACGGATTAAAGCCTTGGCCCAGCCCCTGGGACAGCTTTTAGCCAGTTATTTAAGCTCGAGCCCGTTACCCATTGATACCTTAGCCCCGGTGCCACTACACCCAAAGCGAGTGAGAGAGCGAGGCTACAACCAGTCGTCTCTGATAGCAAAAGAGCTGGGGCGGCTTACCGACTTGGCTGTAATAGAGGGTTCATTGGTTCGCCTTCGAGATACTGCCCCTCAGGTGAGGATAACAGGAACCGAGCAGCGGCAGCTCAATGTGCGCGGTGCTTTCCGCTGTGAAGACCGGAGTTTCCAGGGCAAGTATGTCCTCGTCGTGGACGATGTTTGCACCACCGGCGCGACCTTAGATGCCTGTGCCTCGGCCCTCAAGGAAGCCGGTGCGGCATCTGTCTGGGGGCTGACCTTAGCCAGGGAGCTATAAGAGCAGGAGGATGGAATGGAGTTGTTGATCAAAGGCAAGAATGTGGAGATTACAGAAGCAATAGAGGAATATATCCAACAAAGGCTCGGCAAGCTGGAGCATCATCTTGCCAATATCACCAGTGTCAGGGTGGAACTATCTGAGGAGAAGACCAGGTCACTGGAGAGCCGCTATGTTGCCCAGGTGACCATCGATCGTCGAGACGCCCTGCTCAGAGGGGAGGAGCGAGCCGGTGATCTATTCGCCGCCATCGACGGCGTAGCCAACGTGATAACTCGCCAAATCCAACGCTACAAAGGAAAGCTCTATGGTAGAAAGAGGCCATCGCCCCTGCGAGCGGAGATAGCTATAGAGGAAGAGGAAGAGGAGCCGAGGAAGGTAGTCAAGATCAAGCGCTTCCCGGTTAAGCCCATGTCCGTTGATGAGGCCGTAGACCAGATGGAGCTTCTGGGGCACGATTTCTTCCTCTTCTTTAACCCGGATGCTGCCCAGTTTAATCTGCTCTATCGGCGAAAGGATGGCAACTACGGACTGATCCAGCCCGAGCTGGACTGAACAATGCCGACTGATGAGGTCAAGCCTTCCTTGACATACAGATACAGCCGTGTTATGTTTTAAACTAATACTCCTTGAACTTTCGAGGTTTAGATGAGAAGCGATATAGTGAAGCGAGGGATCGAGCGAGCTCCCCATCGGGCGCTTCTGCGCGCCTTGGGCTTAGGCCCAAGTGAAATAGAACAGCCCTTCATCGGCATTGTAAACAGCTTCAACGAGATCATTCCCGGGCATAAGCATCTCCAGGCTATCGCCCAAGCCGTCAAGGAAGGGGTCTACAGTGCTGGAGGGACTCCGCTCGAGGTCAATACCATCGCTGTCTGCGACGGCATCGCTATGAATCACCCGGGCATGAGATACAGCCTGCCCAGCCGCGAGCTCATCGCCGACTCAGTAGAGGTCTTAGCCCAGGCACACAGCTTCGATGGCTTAGTGTTTATTGCCAGTTGCGATAAGATAGTCCCGGGGATGCTCTTGGCTGCCGTCAGAATCAACATCCCCTCCATCTTCATCAGCGGTGGCCCCATGCTGGCCGGGCGCTTAGGAGACGGGAGCGTCGCTGACTTGAGCACGGTATACATGGCAGTGGGCAAGGTGGTTAAGGGGGAGATGAGCCCAGAGGAGCTGGAAGGACTTGAGGAGGTTGCCTGTCCCGGCTGTGGCAGCTGCGCCGGGATGTTCACCGCCAATACCATGAATTGCTTGACCGAAGCCTTGGGGATGGGGCTTATCGGCAATGGCACCATCCCAGCTGTCGATGGTCGCCGCATCCAACTGGCCCGGGAGGCGGGAAGGAAGATAATGGAGCTTCTGGCGGCTGATATCCGCCCCTCGGATATCGTCACCCGGGAATCGATTGCCAACGCATTTATCGCCGATATGGCTTTAGGCGGTAGCACCAATTCGGTGCTTCATGTCATGGCGTTAGCTAACGAGGCTGGCATCGAGTTTCCTCTTGCTGAGATAAATACGCTAAGCGAAAGCACGCCCCATCTCTCCAAGCTAAGCCCATCCGGTGGCTACCATGTCGAGGATTTAGACCTCGCTGGGGGCATGGCGGCGGTGCTGAGGGAACTGGAAGGGCTGTTGCACTTAAACACGAGGACGGTTTCGGGGAAGACCCTCGGCGAGGACATCGCAGCAGCGAGGGTCAGAGACCATGAAGTCATTCGCCCCCGCTCCCAGCCCCACTCCCAAAGCGGCGGCATCGCCATTCTCTTCGGCAATCTGGCCCCAGATGGTGCTGTGGTCAAGAGCGCAGCTGTCGCTCCTTCCATGCTGGTGCACCGGGGACCGGCCCGGATCTTCAACTCCGAGGAGGAAGCGACCAAGGAGCTGATGTCTGGGCATGTAAATCCGGGCGAGGTGATAGTTATCCGCTATGAAGGACCGAAAGGAGGGCCGGGAATGCCTGAGATGCTGACCCCGACCTCACTCCT
>JAUWZY010000077.1 GCA_030615045.1 Chloroflexota bacterium | reverse complement strand
CAAAGGCGCCAGCTCCTTCCTTAATCTTTATGTCAAAATTGAAGCCCGAACCCAGTATGTTTTGTCCCAAAAGACCATACTCCGCCATCTGGCGCAAGGCAATGTCCAGCCGCTCCAACGCCAGCGGGTATTCTGCCCGACAGTAGATATAACCCTGTGTTGCTCCAATGGCATAGGCGGCGATGAGCATGCCCTCCAGAACTGAGTGCGGGTCTCCCTCTAACACCGAGCGATCCATAAAGGCACCGGGGTCGCCCTCATCGGCATTGCAGATCAGGTATTTTTCCCTGCCCGGCGACTTGCGGCAGAATTCCCACTTAAACCCGGTGGAAAAGCCAGCACCACCTCGTCCTCGCAGCCCCGATTTTTTGATCTCTGCAATTACCTCCTCAGGACTCATCGTAAGCGCCTTGGTCAAGCTAATATAGCCGCCATTGGCGATATAGTGATTGATATTCTCAGGGTCGATATGGCCACAGTTTCTCAGCACAATGCGTACCTGGGGCTTGAGCATGGGTAGATCAAACAACCTGGGGATGCCGTCAACGCCGCCATCACCTATGGTTCCCAGGGCAAGGTCAGGGCGGGGATTATCTTTGACTATATAATCCTCGACAAGCTGGGGCACGATTTCAGGGGCGACATTACTGTAGCAGATACGGGGTCGCCCTTGTTTTATTATGTCAATTAATAACTCGGCATAGCACAGCCCGAGGCAACCAACCTGGGTGACAGTGGCGTCGATACCGCGCTTGGCCAGTTCAGCGTTGAGGGCTTCGAGCACGGCTAAAGCCCCTGCTGAGCGACCACAGGTGGCGGCACCGACAAGAAGGCGAGGCTTCTCGCTGCGCGCTAAAGCCTCCCACTCCGCTATCGCTCTGTTTCGGATCTGATCAAAAGTCATCTCGGCCTCAATTCAATAGGAACCTAGGATATGCTTTGCCCTTGCCGGGGTCATCCTGCTGTAAACGGTGTTATCCACCACCATAACTGGAGACAGGGCGCAGCAGCCAAAACAAGCAACCCTCTCCAGACTGAACCTATAATCCTCGGTGGTCTCTCCTGGATTGATGCCCAGCTCTCGCTCCACTGTGTCCAGGATGCGAGCCCCGCCACGCACATGGCAGGCGGTGCCCTGGCAGACCTTGATCGTGTGCTCGCCTGGTCGGGTAAAGCGAAACTGGGTATAGAAGGTGGCCACACCGTAAACCTCGCTTTGAGAAACGGCCAGGAAGCGGGCGATTTCAGATACTGCCTGCTCAGAGATATAGCCAAATTCGCCCTGGACCTGCTGCAGAACGGGAATTAAAACTCCTCGCTCCCCTTGATAGGGAGCCAAGAGCTCAGTCAAGCGTTGTTTCATCCCGGCCTCCGATTTCTGCGTCATGTCAATAAGGAGCTAAGGCGAAAGGAGAGCTTCTACAAACTTTCTGGCCCGGAACGGGGCTAAGTGTTCCAGCTCCTGCCCGGTGCCGATGAAAAGAATCGGTATCTTTAATTGGTCGCAAATGGCGAGGACGATGCCTCCTTTGGCTGTACTATCCAGCTTGGCCAAGAAGACACCGCTGACCGTCACCGCCTCAGTGAAGTATATTGCTTGGCTCAGTCCATTCTGCCCCGTGGTGGCATCGAGAACAAGAAGCACCTCAGGTGTGATATCGGCCTTGGTTACTACTCGCCTTATCTTCTTGAGCTCCTCCATCAGGTTGAACTTGGTATGGAGCCGTCCTGCGGTGTCGATGAAGAGGAAATCGGCCTGCCTCTTCTTTGCTGCCTCCAAGGCGTTGAAGACTACGGCCCCGGGGTCACCGCCGGGCTGATGGGCAATGACATCAACCCCTACTCGCTTTCCCCAAAATTGTAGTTGATCGATAGCCGCTGTCCTGAAGGTATCGCTGGCGGCCAAGAGCACCCTCTTCCCGTTTCCCTTTAGCTCGTGAGCAAGCTTGGCGATGCTCGTGGTCTTGCCCGTCCCATTGACCCCGATTACCAGGATTACCGAAAGCCCATCTGAGGAAGGGAAGGGCTCTGCCACGCCGAGGTCCAGGATATCGATCATCTCTTCCTTCAATGCTGCGCGCACCCGCTTCGCCTCGCTAACCCCCTTTGTCTTAACCCGTTCAATGAGCTTAGCCGTGGTGCTCACGCCGACATCGGCGGAGACGAGAAGCTCCTCCAGCTCAGCCCACAAGCTCTCATCGAAGCTGGGGCGCTCAAAGAGACGCGCAACTTTCTTGAACCAACCCTCTCGGGTGGGCTTTAATGCCTCCTCTGTGCTCTTGAACCAACCGAACATAGCAGGACTCATTTTGCCCAGTGCTCCAATGCTGCCTGCGCTGCCTTCTGTTCCGCCGCCCGCTTGCCCTTGCCGGAGCCTTGACCGAGCACAGCATCCCCTACCACCACTTCCACGATGAAAATCTTGTCATGAGCCGGTCCTTTTTCCTCCACGATGCGATAAACCGGGGTTGTTCGCTGCTCCGCTTGAACCAGCTCTTGCAACTTTGACTTGTGATCCTTTATCGATTCCTCTTGGATAATTTTGACCACCATCCCGTTAAGTAGCCCCAACACGAATTCTTTAGCTACGGCGAAGCCCTGGTCAATGAAGATAGCCCCGACCACTGCTTCTAAAGCGCTGCTTAGATTGCTTTGGCGGTGGCGACCTCCACTCATCTCCTCACCCCGCCCCAAGTAAAGGTAATCCCCCAACTGGAAGGACGAAGCGATGCGGGCTAACGTCTCATTACACACCAGTGCTGCTCGAAACACGGTCAGTGCTCCTTCCCAGAGGTGGGGCAAATCTGAATGAAGCTTCTCAGCGACGATAAAGCCCAATAAGGCATCGCCCAGGAATTCAAGCCTTTCATTTGAGGACAAGGGGAAATCCGGGTTTTCGTTTAAATAGGAGCGGTGAGTCAGCGCTTGTTGGAGTAGCAGCGGATCCCGAAATGTTATACCTATTGTGCTCTGCAAGCTCGCGAGTTCAACCAAAGCCAAGACCACTCTATCTGGTTTCAACTCTATGATACGCTCTTAGCCCTTTCTTGTCAAGGTAAGCCAGCAGCCTGATGAGCTTGCTTGTCAAATTGCCCGATTTGTGTTACTATGCCGAATCGAGGCGAGAGGTTAAGGTGCGTCCTACTTTTGCTAAGGAACAGGGGCTATGGCAACAGGGATACCGGCTCATCGCCGGCATTGATGAAGTCGGCCGCGGTCCTTTAGCTGGTCCGGTGGTTGCTGCCGCTGTGATCTTGCCTTGTGACAGCGATGCCCCTTGGCTGCTCCAGGTGCGTGATAGCAAGAGGCTCAGACCGAGAAAGAGGGAATTCCTTTCTGAGTCCATTCGCGAAGCGGCAGCGGCCATCGGCATCGGCGCGGTCTCACCCGAGACCATTGATGAAAAGGGCATCGTGGCCTCCACCAGATTGGCAATGCGTTACGCAGTGGAGCAACTGGCCCAAACCCCGGATTTCCTCCTCATCGATGCCATCACCTTGCCAGACCTCGCTATCCTTCAGGAGGGCATCATTCGCGGCGATGCTCTTTCTCTGTCTATTGCCGCCGCCTCTATCATCGCCAAGGTAGCCCGGGACCGGCTCATGATCGAATTCGATAGTCTCTATCCAGGCTATGGCTTCAGTCGAAACAAAGGCTATGCCACACGTGAGCATCTCTCCAATTTAAGGCATTTAGGGCCATGCCCAATTCACCGCAAGAGCTTCCGCCCGGTGCGTGAGCTGCTGGAAAGGGATGCCGATTAACCGCAAGAAGCTGGGGGCCCTAGGGGAGAGGATAGCCAAGGAGCACATCGAGAAACTGGGATATCGAATCATCGAGACCAACTTCCGCTGCCATGAAGGTGAGATCGACATCATAGCTCAAGAGGGCGAGCAGCTGGTCTTCGTCGAGGTGCGCACCAGGAGAGGTTTGGATTTCGGCACCCCGGAGGAGTCGATAACCGTTTCCAAGAAGCAGAAGCTCATTGAGGTGGCTTACGCCTATCTGCAAAGTCATGAAGAGTCCCCCTCTTCGTGGCGCATCGACGTGGTTGCGGTGGAGTTGGGGACAGGAGGCACCGTCTCCCGAGTGGAACTCATCCAGAATGCGGTAAGTGGAGACGGCTAAAATTGTTTACCTGCTGCTTAAGTTATGCTACAATCTAAAGGACTTAGAGAGTGCTTATGCCAATCTTGAGTTTTGCTGAGCAATTCCCAACATGCTCCGAATTGTAGATGCT
>JAUWZY010000068.1 GCA_030615045.1 Chloroflexota bacterium | reverse complement strand
CACCCGCTCCCCATTCCTATGGCTTGCCACTTTCACCTTGGCCGCTAACACGATGAGGGCTGGGACGGTATCGGCTGAGGGCACAGCGTTACAGATATTGCCCACCACTGTGCCCATATTGCGAACCTGAACCGAAGCCATACTATGAGCCGCTTGGGCTAAGGCCGGGAATCGCTCATTGACTGTGGGGGATGTCTCCACAGCGTGGAGGGTAGCCAGGGGGCCAACCCTCAACCCTCGAGCCGGATCGTAATCGATGTAATCCAGCCCCCCTATGTTCTTAAGCCCGATGAGATAGCGCGGAGCCAATTCCCTCTTCTTCATCTGAGGCAGCAGATCAGTGCCCCCAGCGATGACCCTGGCCTCCTTTCCATGCTGGAAGAGCATGAATAGCGCCTCCTCTATGCTCCTCGGTGCCAGGTACTCGAATCTGGGTAATCTTCTCGAGTAGAACATCGCTACCTCTCCTTAGTTTGTTTACCCCGAATCCCCCCATATCAGCCTTGTTGCCGGGCAACAAGGCTGTTGCCACCAACGATAAGTGTAACCACGGAGACAAGCCGTGTCAACAGAGGTTTCTACAGCGCAGGACACAGTAGATCCGATCGTGGTATAATTAGGCATGTAGAGCTGGCGGCGACCGCTTCAAGGGCGGCTCGCCAGCAGAGAACAGGGGTGAGGACATGGGGCTGCAATTGAGATTGTATCTGCTGCTGGGCCTGATGCTCGGCATCTTTTACGCCGTAATACTCGGCGTGTCCTACGCTCTCGGGTGGCATAATCTTATCTTCTACGCTGTCCTGGCGGTGGGGCTGGTGTTCGTCCAATATCTGATCGGCCCCTGGATGGTGTCGAAGATGATGAAGGTCAAGTATGTCTCGGAGCAGGAACAGCCCGAGTTGCACCAGATGATCGGCGAGCTGGCCCGAGAGGCTGGGATACACAAGCCCAGGATCGGCATCTCAGAGGTAGATTTACCCAACGCCTTCGCCTTCGGCAGGACACGGGGCGATGCCAGAATCTGCGTCACCCGAGGCATCATGCGCCTGCTGAGCAAGGAGGAGTTGAGAGCCGTTCTCGGACACGAGATCTCACACGTCAAGCACCGCGATATGGTCCTGATCACAGTGCTCAGTGTGCTGCCCATGGTCTGCTACTTCATTGCCCTTAATCTGCTGCTTGCCGGAATTTTTGGGGGGCGCAGAGGGGGGGGAGGCAGCATCCTGCCTCTGATCGGCCTGGGCATGCTCGTCGTTTACTTTATCACCAATCTGCTGGTGTTATACGGCTCCCGGATCAGGGAATACTACGCCGACCGGGGGAGCGTGATGCTTGGCAATCGGCCGCGCCACCTGGCTACGGCTCTCTACAAGCTGGCTTATGGCAATGCAAGGGCACCCAAGCAAGCATTAAAGCAGGCGGAAGGGATCAAGGCCTTCTTTGTCAACGACCCATCGCGGGCGATGATTGAGATTAAGGAACTCAAAGAGATAGATGCCGACATGAGCGGCACCATAGACGCCAATGAACTGGCGGCACTACGCACCAAAACGATTCGCCTCAGCACCGGCGATAAACTGATGGAGCTTTTCAGCACGCACCCCAACATGCTGCGGCGGATCAAGCACCTCTCGTCGCTGATGTCCGAGTAGGCTCAGAATGGCTGCCCCTTCTCCTCCCAGACCTTTCTCAGCCCAAAATCCTCCGCTATCGCCTTATAGCAATTGTAGCCGGGCACGCCGCGAACGCCAGCGCCATCATGGGCTGAGGCTGATGAGTAGTACATGTTCTTTACCACCAGCCTATAGTCTGAAAACTCGGGGATGGGTCTGAACCTGCCACTCTGTGAGGCAATCTGAGCCCCGCAGTCCCAATCCCCTTCATGCATGTTTACATTCCTTTTCTCCACATCATAAGGGGTATTGTCGAAGATGGAGATGAAGTTGTCCTTGGTCATATTGGGCGCATACCACTGCCATTGCTTTATCAGCTCCTCAGCCCACTTGGTCTTCGACTCCAGCCATTGCTTCTCAGTGAGGAATCTGGCGGGGCAGGTATAATCCTCCATCATGAAATTGTGCTTCCCCGGTGCTGCTTTATATGGCACCCAGCGCGTGTCCTCCCAATCAACCAAGCCCAAATACCTGCCAAAGCCGTTGACCCAGATCTCAGCCTTCCACTTTGAGGCCAGATAATCAGGGTCTTTCACTACCAGCGTCTTGCTGCCGCAGAGGTGAAAATCGGGGTCATAGTCATCAGCCTTGTATTTCGGCAGCTCGTGAAAGGCAACATTGGCCCAGTGCAGATTTGCCCGGTCATATTTGAAATTAGCCGCCCTTCTGGCGATCTTTGGGCTCAAATGTTCCCGCCCAATCAATCTGAGGGCAGTCTGCGGCGGGTCTACGCCGCTGATGACCATCTTTTTCGCCTCGATCTCAGTGCCATCAACCAGGCGGATTCCCTTGGCCGTGCCATTCTCGATCAGCACCTTGTCCACCTCGTGATGGACGAAGAACTTGCCGCCTTGCTCGCTGAGAGCCCGCTGCAAGGCATGGGTTATGGAGTGGGTTCCGCCCACAGTAATGGACAGAGCGAACGTGGTGAGCACAATGCCCAGGGCGCGTATGGCAAATATAGGTCCCAGGACATCCTCGCCGTATGTCCCCAGTTGCGTCCCCTGGCGCCTGATGAAGAAGCATTGCATCTCCGGGCTTTCGAAAAAGTCGCGAGCCAGCTGCTCTACGGTCATCACCGCGTGCACAGGCTCAAAGCCGCTCTCGGGGTCATCCATAAGCCTCTCTACAGCATCCTTCTCCCCCCAGGGCGGGGGCGGGTTATATGACGCCTCGCTAAGAGCCGGCCCCCAACTGGTGCGCCACTTGTCAAATATCCAGCGACAGGTTTCGGCATCCTGCTCCGAAACCCTGGCGATCGATTTAAAGGTCTTTTCCGCATTCTCCTCGGAGAATTCGGTCCTGCCTGTCATCTTGTCCACACAGGGAAAGGTAGGGTATGTTGTGATACAGGTGCCATCGGGGAAGGCGCAGCCGCAGCCGCCTTCGGGAAAGACCAGGTCCAGTCCCTTCTCCGCCAGCTTGAAGTCAGTGTAATAGGGATGTCCGTAGAAACGAGTGGAGTGGGCACACTGATTGCTGAGGAATCCGGGCACGGGGAGCTCCTCAGAGCATGCGCCGCCGCCTAATTCATGCGCTCTCTCAAAAACAGCCACCGAGAGCCCATTTAACGCCAGGTAGCAGCCGGTGACCAACGCATTATGTCCACCGCCGATTATCACTGCATCATAGCTCGCATCCGCCATTCAAAATCCTCCTTTCTTAGTTGGGACTTCCTGCTAAATGATACCCCAATTGCAATTCCCCGTCAAGCTTGTCATAGGTAAGGGCTTGGAGGACTGTGAGGATTGCTTCCCTTAGTCTCTCCCGTGCCGTATAATAACAGCGAGGGCAGCAAATATCATGCGTGAAGGATTAGCCGCAGCCTTAACCGGGCATGATGCCGATTATATTGAGATCCGCATCGAGGAAGCAGAGGCCACTCGGATCCAGTACCGGGGGCAGGAGCTCGAGGACATCGGCAGCACCACCAGCCTCGGTGGCAATGTTCGTGCCCTGGTCAAAGGAGGCTGGGGTTTTGTCTCGTTCAATGACCTCTCCCGGCTCCGGGATAAGGTTGAGCTCGCGGTAAGACAGGCAAGGCTTGTGGGCAGGGAGGAATCCAGGCTCGCCCCTGTCGACCCTGTTTTCGACATCGTCCAGCCTGGGATGAAGAAGGACCCGGCTGCCATCCCTCTGGCGCAAAAGAAGAAGCTCCTCGATGAATATAATGACATCATCTGGGCCAGGCCCAAGATCCAAACATCGACTATAACCTATGCCGATGGTCGCAAGAGGGTGATTTTCGCCAACTCTGCGGGCAGCTATATCGAGCAGCCCAAAGTAGACCTCTCCGCGCGTATCGTTGCCGTGGCTCGGGATGGTGACGATGTCCAGCAGGCATCACTGAGCCTGGGCAGCAATGGCGACTTTGGCTTCATGGAGAACCTGCACCAGCAGGTTGCCGAGCTTGCCCAGCGAGCGGTGTTGCTGCTCTCAGCGCCTTATGTCAAGGGCGGGCAATACACCGTGGTATTGGACCCGGTTCTGGCTGGCGTTTTCGCCCACGAGGCTTTCGTTCACCTCTCAGAGTCGGATTTCGTCTATGAGAATCAGCGACTACAAGAGCTTATGGTCTTGGGTCGCCGATTTGGCGAGAAGCACCTCAATATCGTCGATGGCGCTGCCATCAATGGACTCCGCGGCAGCTACAAATACGACGACGAGGGTGTGCCGGCGAGCAAGACCTATCTCATCCAAGAAGGGGTCTTGGTGGGGCGACTTCACTCCCGAGAGACAGCAGCTAAGATGAGGGAAAAGCCAACCGGGAATGCCCGGGCTTTAGACTACCGCTACCAGCCTATCGTGCGCATGACCAACACCTACATCGAGCCCGGCGAGGTCTCTTTTCAGGATATGGTCGCTGAAATCAAAGAAGGGGTCTATGTTAAGAATTGGTATGGCGGGATGACTAGCATGGAGATGTTCACCTTCTC
>JAUWZY010000066.1 GCA_030615045.1 Chloroflexota bacterium | reverse complement strand
TAGACATCAAGCCATTCTTTCCTGGGGATGCCCTAACCGAAGTCCATGTGCCTGAATGGGTGGCCAAATTAAAACGATCCGGGGCTTATTGAATTGCAGCCGGTTCCTATAGGGCAGCGACTGGAGGAAATTTATCACTCCCTCCTCTCCCACTATGGCCCTCAGCACTGGTGGCCTGCTGATGAGCCATTTGAGGTCATTGTCGGCGCTATCCTGACCCAGACCACTACCTGGCAGAATGTCGACAAAGCAATCTCAAACCTGAAACAGGCCGGAGCTTTGAACAGCGCTGTCCTGCGCCAACTGCCCCTTGACCGGCTCGCCGAACTCATCTATCCCTGCGGCTACTACAAGGCTAAGGCGCTCAAGCTCAAGGCATTTGCCCAGCGCTTGGCCGAATATGACGACTCACTGCAAGAGCTATTTGCCCTCGATATCGAGCAGCTCCGTGAGGAGCTTATCTCCATCTATGGCATCGGCGAGGAGACAGCGGACTCGATAATCCTCTACGCCGCCAAGAAGCCCGTGTTTGTCATCGATGCCTACACCCGCCGCATCCTCAGCCGTCTTGGGCTTGTCCCGCCAAAGGACGATTACGCTGCCTTCCAGGCGCTGTTTATGGATAACTTACCCCGCGATCAGGGGCTGTACAATGAATATCATGCCCTCTTTGTCCGCCATGGCAAAGAGGCGTGCCGCAAGAGACCGCTTTGCTCTCGCTGCTGCCTGAGCTCTCTTTGTTCATTCCCAAGGTGAATCGGTTGGATTGCTCCTTGCCTTTTGTCACCTATTGCTATATACTTTGAAGGTTAGGGGGGAAGGGAGTGACACAGCTGGAATTGGCACGGAAAGGCATTATATCAGACGCAGCCGAGCTTGTGGCTGAGAGGGAGGGGCTTGACCCGGAGCTGGTCCGTCAGGGGCTGGCTGAGGGCTCGATAGTGGTCCCGATTAACAGCAACCATAGGGGGCTTGTTGAGCCCTGCGGCATTGGCAAGGGATTAAAGACCAAGGTCAACGCCAATATCGGCACCTCATCAGACTATGGCGATATCGATACTGAGTTGGAGAAGCTTCGCATAGCTATTGCCTGCGGGTCTGATACTGTCATGGACCTCAGCACCGGGGGCGATATCACTGCCATCCGCCACACTATCATCGCCAATAGCCCGATCCCTGTTGGCACTATCCCTATCTATCAGGCAGGAATCGAGGCCATTGCCAAGCGCGGTGCCATCGTGAAGATGACCGCCGATGATATCTTCACTGTGATTGAACAGCATGCCCGGGATGGCGTTGATTTCATGACAATCCATTGTGGCGTGACGCAAAAGGCGATAGCTCGGCTGAAGAACGAGGGCCGGCTGACCGATGTCGTTTCCCGTGGTGGCACCTTTCTCATCGGCTGGATGTTGCATAATGAGCAGGAGAACCCACTCTATGAGCAATATGACCGCCTCCTTGAGCTGGCTCGAGAGTT
This sequence comes from Chloroflexota bacterium, assembly GCA_030615045.1. Lineage (GTDB taxonomy): Bacteria > Chloroflexota > Dehalococcoidia > SZUA-161 > JAUWZY01 > JAUWZY01. The sequence continues at coordinate 3,446 of JAUWZY010000066.1, read as the reverse complement.
TGACTTCACCTTGAGCTTAGGCGATGGTCTGCGCCCGGGAAGCCTTGCCGATGCCTCAGACCGAGCCCAGATGGAAGAGCTTTTGACCATCGGCGAGTTAGTGCAACGGGCTTGGGATGCTGAGGTGCAGGTCATAGTCGAAGGCCCGGGACACGTGCCCTTAAATCAAATCGAGGCCAATGTCCAGCTGGAGAAGCGAATTTGCAAGGGTGCTCCCTTCTACGTTCTGGGGCCCTTGGTGACCGATACCGCCGCTGGCTATGACCACATTGCCGCCGCTATCGGTGGCGCTATCGCCGCTGCCGCTGGCGCTGACTATTTATGTTATGTCACCCCATCTGAGCACCTCTCCCTCCCCGATCCTGATGACGTGAGACAAGGAGTCATCGCCGCTCGCATCGCCGCGCACGCCGGGGATATAGTCAAGGGAGTCAAGGGCGCTTGGGAGTGGGACAGGGATATGTCACTCGCCCGAAGGAACCTTGATTGGGAACGGCAAACCGAACTCTGTGTCGACCCAGCTAAAGCCCGGGAGTTCCGGGCACGGCATCCCAGCAACGGTCTTGGCTGTAGCATGTGCGGCGATTACTGTGCTCTGGAGCTGGTGAGCCAGCTCTTGGGCAACCCATCACAGGAGTGCTAATGCCTATATTTCACCCAGCTAAAGAAAAGGATGTCACCAAAGCCATTGCCCGGAGCTTTCTGCGACAGCTTGAGGACTACGCCGAAAGCGATGTCATCATTGTTGGTGCTGGCCCCAGCGGGCTGATGGCAGGAAAGGCGCTGGCCGAAGCAGGACTTAAAACCCTCATCGTAGAGCGGAATAACTATCTCGGTGGCGGCTTCTGGATCGGTGGCTACTTGATGAACAAAGTAACTATAAGAGCCCCGGCGCAGCAGGTGCTTGATGAGCTTGGAGTCCCCTATCAAGAGGCGGAGGAAGGCTTATTTGTAGCTGATGCCCCATATGCCTGCTCCAAGCTGATTGCCGCTACCTGTGATGCTGGGGTTAAGTTCCTCAACATGACCATGGTGGAAGATATTGTGCTCCGCGATGATAATCGCCTTGCCGGGGTAGTAGTGAACTGGACCCCTATCGCCTATCTGCCTCGGGAAATTGCCTCTCTGGACCCGGTGCCACTGGAAGCGAAGATAACCATCGATGCCACGGGCCACGATGCCTGCGTGGTGCGAAGATTGGAGCAGCGAGGCCTGGTCAAGATAGCCGGTGAAGGCCCGATGTGGATTGAGAAATCGGAGGATGCGGTGGTAGAGCACAGCGGTGAGATTTACCCCGGGCTTATCATAGCCGGGATGGCAGTGTCGGCAGTGTATGGCCTCCCCCGCATGGGCCCTACCTTTGGCGCCATGCTCCTCTCAGGGGAAAAAGCAGCCGAGGCAGTGCTGAAGATGATTAAAGGGACTGCAGCATGATAAGGTATAAAAAAACATGATTCTCAGCCGAAAATCAAATCCAAAAACCCCTTTATGATCCTCCCCGTAGCCCCCCAGATGACATGATTTTTGTATCGATAGTTATACGAAACGATCGTCTGCCCTCTACGCTGTAATAATTCTTCGCTGAAGTTGTTTCGATCCAGCAAGGCGGAGAGCGGTACCTCAACCAGCTCCTCAACCTCTCGCTGGCTTATCTTGAATTGATAAGGGTGAGGGATGACAGCGACAAAGGGCGTGACGGCAAAATTGCTGGTGATAGTTGGAGCATCATCCAGCTCCCCCAATATCTCAATATCCTGAGCACGAAGTCCGATCTCCTCAAAGCTTTCCCTGAGAGCGGTAGCGCGGAGGTCTGCGTCATTCTCATCCCAGGTGCCTCCAGGAAAGGAGAGCTGCCCCTTATGAACCTCCACCCTCTCCGTTCTCTTAGTCAACAGGATGTAGTACTCGCCCTCTTTTTGATAAAGGGGGATGAGAACAGCGGCCCGAGTCAAGCCTTTATCGGGGAGGGGCTTTTTCTCCCTTTGGGATAAGATCTCCTTGATTTTTTCCTTTAATCCCGGCCCGGAGCAATGCCCCGCTTTGTCCTTTATGAGCTGATGCCAAAGCTTTACAATCTCGGACTCGGTCTCGGCGCGGTCGCGGTCGGTATCGATGACCACATCGGCATATTCGGCCTTTTCCGCTATCGGCATTTGAGAGCGGATGCGGGCTCGCGCCTGCTCCTCGGTGAGCCCGACGTCCTGGCACAGACGACGGATCACTGCAGCTTCCGGGGCCGAAGTCACCCAAATCTTGTCCACAAGCCCGGTCCAATTGGCCTCGATGAGCAATGGCACCTCTAACACCACCACTTCGACCCCCTGCCGGCGCAGCTCCTCAATCCTGTCCTTCGCGATGAGGAACATCTTGGGATGCATTATCCGATTAAGCCGCGCTAAGGCTTGGGGGTCAGCGAACACGATGTCCGCCAGCTTACCGCGGTCGATGTCCTCATCGGGGGCAAGGATTTCCCTGCCGAAAGCGGTGACCACCTCCCGCCTGGCCTCGGCATCATGCTGGAGCAGCTCGTGCCCTATTTCGTCGGCATTCAATATCGCCGCGCCAAGTCCCTGGAGCACCATTGCCGCTGTGCTCTTGCCGCTGGCAATGCCCCCGGTGAGGCCAATGACCACCATCTTAAGAGTGATTTTACTAGGCAAGATTGACAGCGTCAAATTATTGACAAATGAGAGCTTGCTATATACAATATAACTCCGAGGTGGGAAGGGGCGGTTAGCTCAGTGGTTAGAGTGCTGCCTTGACATAACAGAGGTCACTGGTTCAAGTCCAGTACCGCCCACCAATATAAGAGGTGAGGAGTGTCTGAGCAGAAGGCAGAAAGAGCAAAAAAACAGGGAATGATGCTGGAGATCAATTTTGAAGGGGCTGAGGAAGTGCCTATAGCGTTTGTAAACCATGTCTTTGTTCGGCACTTCGAGGACGTCTTTTTGGTATCTTTTGCTCAATCGCACGGTCCGTACATAGTCAGCCCTACACCCCAGCAGCTTAAACAGATGGGAAAGGTTCCAGCTAGGGTAGTAGCGCGTATAGCTATTCCGCCAACCAAGATGAAAGAGATTCTCGACGTGCTTAATGACAATTACGCTAGATATTTGAAGAGGAAAGGCATATAGCATAAGCATGCGAAACAATGTGCTTACACTTATACCAGATGGTGCTAAAGATACTAGCATATTCCGTCGCGCACCGAGCGATGGTTTCAGACCGCCGCGATGGCCTGCAGACACGGGTGATGGAAAGGTCGTTTCGTTCTCATTAGGTGTTGCATCTCACACTCCTCTATCTATCTCTCCTAGCCGTGCGGCGCTCGCCCTCAAGGCAGAGGCACTTGCCTTTCTCCAAGAACAGCGTATTAGGCGGTTGCAAGATGCGGTTGTTAACGCCCGGGCGGGCGAGCTAGAGTCCAAAGAGGAGCTATTGTCGGT
>JAUWZY010000056.1 GCA_030615045.1 Chloroflexota bacterium | reverse complement strand
ATCGACACCGCCCCACCATCAATGCCAACAAATATTCATAAAACCACCCCAGATAATGACAACACCTCTTGCTTCACCTGGGACCCTGCAACCTCTGTCTTAGCAGACATCGCCGGGTATAGCATCAAGATAGATGATGATGAATGGACCTGGATCGGCAATGTGACCTCCTAGACCTCGCCCCACCCAGTCCCAGATGGCGACCATACCTTCTTTGTCAAAGCTACGGACAAGGTTGGCAATGAGGGAGAGGCCGGCTCAGTTAGCTTCAGCATCAACACCACAGCGTCAGACGACGAGCCACCACCACAGCCGAGTCCGACACCTGGCAAGAGCTGGCTGCTAACGGTGTTAGTCCCGACCCTGGCCTTTATGGGAGTGGTTTGTCTAATCCTTGCCTTTTGGCTTAGAAAGAGAGGCCGTTAAATCCCTTCGCCACCCAATTTAGGGTTTGCCTCGCCTCCCAAGGTTAAGTTATAATTTAGTAGCCGATGCCCAAACCAGCAACTATCGCCATAGATGGTCCCGTGGCTGTGGGCAAAAGCGTCATCGGCAGCCTCTTGGCCCAAAGGCTTGGCTATCGCTTCCTGGATACCGGGGCGATGTATCGAGCCTTGACCTGGCTGGCACTCGAGCTTGGCGTCGATTTGGAGGATGAAAAGGCGCTTGAGGAGCTGGCGCTGGGGGCCAGTATAGAGCTTGCCGCGGAGGGAGTCATGGTTGGCGGCCGCGATGTCTCCCTTGACATCCGCCGGGAAGAGGTGGAAAGGGGGGTTTCCTTGGTAGCAAAGGTGGGTGGGGTCCGCCGGGCACTGGTGGCCAAACAACGGCAAATGGCACAAGGGGGGCAGGTGGTCGTGGCTGGGCGCGACATCGGCACTGTGGTTTTGCCCCATGCCGAGCTCAAGCTTTACCTTGTCGCCTCCGCTGAGGAGAGGGCCCGCCGCCGCCATCTGGAGTTAGTCCAGCGAGGGCAGGAGGCAAACTATGAACAAGTCCTCGCTGAGCTGAAGCGGCGGGATAAGATCGATAGTGAGCGGGTGTTGGCCCCACTTCAGCCCGCTCCAGATGCCAAGGTCATCGATACTGATGAACTCAATATAGAGCAGGTATTAGCTGAAATAATGGGCATAATCGGGGGCTGCTGATGCCGCTATTTTATTACACCGCCACCGCCACCATGAAGACGCTACTTTTGACCTTTAGCCGGTGGCGAGTCTACGGCCAAGAAAACGTCCCCCCGAAGGGGCCGCTAATTGTGGCCGCTAACCATATCAACCTAGCTGACCCTCCTCTCCTCTGCGCCAGCATCCCGAGAAGAATTGTGTTCATGATCAAACAGGAGCTTTATTACTCGCCTCGGGGAGGGCCTTTTGTCCGCGCTTTTGGTTCCTTCCCAATCCACCGGGGTAAACTGGATCGCGAGGCGTTACACCAGGCGGTGAGGGTGTTGGAGCAGGGTCTGGCATTGGGAATGTTCCCTGAGGGAACCAGAAGCCCCAACGCTCAGCTGCAGCAAGCCTATCTTGGGACAGCCCTGATTGCCCTGCGCTCCGGAGCTCCCATCCTTCCCGTGGGCATCAACGGCACCGAGAAGGTTAAGGGCGTCAAAGAGGTGGTTTTCGGCCATCCCCACATCACTGTGACCATTGGCCAGCCCTTCTTCTTACCGACCAACGAGGACAAGGCGAACAACGTGCAAATGAGGGAGCTAACCGACCTCATCATGAGCCGCATCGCTGAACTCCTGCCGGAAAGCTATCGAGGTGTCTATGGAGATCGAAAAGGCTAGCGATTTGGGCTTCTGCTTTGGCGTCCGGAGAGCTATCAAGCTGGTGGAAGAGGCAGCCCGAAAACAAGGCCCGCTGCAGACTCTGGGTCCCATCGTCCATAATCGGCAGGTGATAGAAGAGCTCGAGACTAAGGGCATCGAAGTTGCCTCGGGGTTGCATGACATCGATAGCGAGACAGTGGCTATCGCCTCTCATGGGATAGCACCTCAGGTTGCTGACATGCTTAAGTCCCGAGGGCTTAAGGTGATCGATGCCACCTGTCCCCTGGTGCAAAGAGCCCAGCGGGCAGCGCGGAGATTAGCCGCAGCTGGTTTTTTCGTCTTGGTCTTCGGCGATAGCGCCCATTCCGAGGTCCAGGGGATACTGGGCTGGGCCGGGGACAACGCCCTGGCCGCTCTTGAGGCTCCAAAGCTGGAAAGTCTCCCTCGCCGGGTGGGCGTCCTGTCCCAGACCACTCAAAGCGCGGCCCACTTTGCCCGTTTCTTACAGCAGCTCATCACCTCTGGGATAGCTTCTCTCTCTGAACTACGCATCATCAACACCATCTGCGAGGCCACCACAAAGAGACAGCAAGCAGCCTTAGAGCTGGCAGGAAGAGTGGATTTAATGATAGTGATCGGGGGGCGGCATAGCGCCAACACCAGGCATCTCGCTGAGAGCTGTGTCGCAGCAGGGGTTGAAACCCATCACGTGGAGACTGCAGCCGAACTTGACCCGGCTTGGCTTGTCAATCGGCGCCGCATCGGGGTCACCGCTGGGGCTTCAACCCCGGACCAGATCATAGATGAGGTGGTTACGAAGCTCGAGGAGATGGCGAAGAATGACTAACAGCGGACATCTTGTGTTATAATAACTCTGGGGCCATCTGTAAAAAACAAGGAGGACTTGGTGGAGGAAACGAAAGTCATCGTCTGGTTTGAGGATGTAGGTAAAGGGGATTTAGCCCTTGTTGGTGGAAAGGGAGCCAACTTAGGTGAAATGGTCAACGCTGGCATCCCTGTGCCACCAGGCTTTATCGTCACTGTAGATGGTTACTTCCATTTTCTGGAGAAAGCCGACTTAAGAGGTGAAATCGAGCGCCTTCTCACCCCCTTAGACCCCAATGATAGTCAGCTACTGCAGAAGGTGTCAGCGAAAATCAAAGAAGCTATCCTCACCGCGGAGATGCCCAGGGAGATAGCACAGGAGATAGAGGACGCCTACGCCAAATTAGGTGGGTTTGTGGCAGTACGCTCCTCAGCAACTGCCGAGGATCTCGCTGAGGCCTCGTTCGCTGGGCAACAGCGCACCTTTCTCGATATCCAGGGCGAGGACGAGGTAGTTCGGGCAGTCCAGGGCTGCTGGGCTTCCCTTTTCGAGTCCAGAGCCATATTCTATCGCTCTAACCAGGGATTGGACCATCTCAGCATTGGCATCGCGGTCCCGGTGCAGAGAATGGTGCAATCAGAGGTATCCGGGGTTCTGTTCACCTTGGAGCCGGTGACTAACGAGGACAATGTGGTCATCGAGGCCGTTTATGGCTTGGGCGAGGCTGTTGTCTCCGGGGAAGTAACACCGGATATGTATACTGTGGATAAGCGGGATTTCACCATTCTGGATAAAGTGATCGTCAAACAGGAAAAGAAGCTGGTGAGGCGCCCAGAAAAAGTCGGAAGCATAGAGGCGAAGGATATCTGGGTGCCGGTGCCCGAGAGCGAGCAAGAGAAGCAGAAATTGACCGACGCCGATATCGTCTCTCTGGCCAAACTGGGCGTTCAGATCGAGGAGCACTATAAATTTCCCCAAGATATCGAGTGGGCTCAGGAACCGGGGACACTATACATCGTTCAAACTCGCCCGGTGACCACAATGAAGCGGGTTGAGGAAATGGCCCCCACTGAGGAGATGCTCGAGGCCCAGCTTCTGCTCACTGGCTCACCGGCAAGCCCGGGGGTCGGTGCCGGCACGGTGAGGATCGTCCTTGACCCCTCGCAGATAAATGAGGTGAGACAGGGTGATGTCCTGGTGGCTAAAATGACCGCCCCCGATTACGTTCCCGCGATGAAGCGCGCAACGGCTATCGTCACCGACCTCGGGGGCAGAACCTGCCATGCCGCCATCGTGAGCAGGGAGCTTGGTGTTCCCTGCATTGTGGGGGCGGGGAAGGCAACAACCACCTTGAACAACGGTCAGGAGGTCACTGTAGATGGCTCTCAGGGGAAGGTATATGCCGGGATTTTAGCCCCTTTGCTCAAGGCCAAAGCAGTGAGCATCCGGGCTGACATCGAGACCAGAACCAAGGTTTATGTCAATTTGGCTGACCCCGAGCTTGCCGAAGCAGTAGCAGCACGCAATGTCGATGGCGTCGGGCTGCTCCGGGCTGAATTCATGATCGCCCAAATTGGGGAACACCCGAGCTACATGCTGGCTCAGGGAAGGGGAGAGGAATTTACCCAAAAGCTGGCGGAAGGCCTGACCACCTTCGCCAAGGCTTTCCATCCCCGGCCGGTGGTCTACCGCACTACAGATTTCAAGACCAACGAGTATCGAAATCTCAAGGGTGGGGAGGAGTATGAGGAACAGGAGGAGAACCCGATGCTCGGCTACAGAAGCTGCTCCCGATATCTCAAGGACATCGAAACCTTCAAGCTGGAATTAGAGGCGATCAAAAGGATAAGAAAGGAATACGATAACCTCTGGGTCATGATCCCATTTGTCCGCACCGTGGAAGAGATGGCCGGGGCGAAGAGAGTATTGGAGGATCACGACCTCAGGCAAAATGAGGATTTCAAGCTCTGGATGATGGCTGAGATCCCATCCAATATCTTCCTCCTCGATGAGTTCATCGATGTGGGCATAGATGGCATCTCCATTGGCTCCAATGACCTTACTCAGCTCGTCCTGGGGGTGGACCGAGATAGCCCCATGTTTGGCGAGGAATTCGATGAGCGCAACGAGGCAGTGCTCATCGCTCTGGAGCGATTGATCACGGGAGGGATCAAAAGGGGAGTTACCGTCTCCATTTGCGGCCAAGCGCCATCAGTCTACCCTGAGCTCACGGCGAAGCTGGTGGAGTGGGGCATAACCTCAGTCTCGGTGAGCCCAGATGCCATTGAGAGCACAAGGGAGATCATCGCCGCCGTGGAGAGGAGGCTGGCTGAAGTAAGGGATGAGGCTGAGGGGTGAAGTACGCCGTCGTTTAGAACAAAGAGAGGAAAGCCTTTCGCCGTATGCGGCGAAGAGCCAACTGTCGCGGGGTCGGATACGCCCTGAAGAGCCTTGCCCAATGCGCACCGAGTTTCAGCGAGACCGGGACCGCATTACCTACTGCAAAGCATTCCGCCGTCTGAAACACAAGACACAGGTGTTCATCGCCCCGCTAGGAGACCACTTCGTCACCAGGCTGACTTATGCTCTGGAGGTGTCGCAAATCTCTCGCTCTATCACCAGGGCGCTAAACTTAAACGAAGACCTCGCCGAGGCTATCTCCCTGGGCCATGATCTGGGGCATACTCCCTTCGGGCACGTTGGGGAGGAAGTACTCGACGAGATATATGCCGAGGGCTTCAGCCACAATGAGCAAAGCCTTAGAGTGGTTGACCTTTTGGAGAACGATGGCCGGGGGCTTAATCTAACCTGGGAAGTAAGAGAGGGAATCGGCAAACACTCCAAGACCAAGCAGCAGATCCTGGGGGCGGACTGGGAATTGCCCTCTACCTTAGAGGCGCAGGTCTGCAAGCTGGCAGACTCCATCGCCTATATCAACCATGACCTCGATGATGCGATAAGGGCTGGACTGATAACGGACCGGGATCTACCCTATTCCGCCATTACCGTTCTGGGACGCTCTAATTCGGAACGGATCAACACCTTGATCTTGGACGTTGTCGATCAGTCTTGGTCAGCAACGGGCCTGACAGAGGATAAAGCGCCTGTAATCACGATGAGCCCAGAGGTGCGGGAGGTGGCAAATACACTGCTGGAGTTTCTTTTTCAGCGGGTCTACCATGTTCGGGCGGCAAAGGAGGAGGCAGAGAGAGCCAGGGAGGTAGTTCGCCTCCTTTACCGCTATTTGACCCAAAACCCGAATAGACTCCCCAGAGAGTTTTCGGCTCGCACTGATTCTGTGGAGCGGGCTGTGGTGGACTATATCGCCGGCATGACCGACCAATACGCGCTGCGGATGGCGGAGGGGATTGGTTAGCATGAGCGCGGTTGACGAGATAAAACAAAGGCTTGACATCGTGGATGTGGTCTCCGAGTATGTCCCCCTGGAGAAGGCAGGGCGGAACTTCAGGGCTCTCTGTCCCTTCCACTCGGAGAAGACACCGTCGTTTTTCGTCTCCCCGGAGCGGCAGAGCTGGCATTGCTTCGGCTGTGGCGCTGGAGGGGACGTTTTCTCCTTAGTCAAGAGGAAAGAGGGGGTCGGTTTTGGAGAGGCGCGGCGAATCTTAGCC
>JAUWZY010000027.1 GCA_030615045.1 Chloroflexota bacterium | reverse complement strand
GCGGCGCCGACCACTTTTTAGTCCTGAGTGCTGCCCCTATTACCTCGTTGCCGTCAATGAGCTGGGCGGAGCATCCTGGCTCTGGCCCTACAGGCTCATGCCGGCCGCAGAGGCGAGACTTGGCGCAACCTATGGTTGGCTTGTCCCAGAGGAGCCCGAGGTGGGAGGCCAGCCCCAGTCGCCTCGGGTGCGCCAGACCTTGGCCATCGACCAAGATCAGGTCTGGGGCCAGGGACAGCCTCTCGCAGGCGGCCAAAATCAGTGGCGACTCGCGAAAGGAGAGCAGCCCCGGGATATAGCGGAAGCTGAGCCTTTGCTTTGCTGTCTTGCTCTCCGCCAGTTCGAGTTCAGGATAGTGAAGGACGACTACGGCTCCGGTGGCAACGCCATGGGCATCGGGTGATGAGATATCGACGCCGGCTACCAGGCAGACGTCATGAAGCTCGCATTCCTTTGATACCTGCGTTGCCAGCCGCTGCTGAATTTCCCGGGCCTGGACTTGGGTCACATCCCAGCCATGGTCAAGCTGCCTCTTCATCGGTTTCAGCCCTGAATTTCCAGTATTGGATTACGTTGGCAATTGCTTTGGCAGCCCGGTCGAAGGTGGAGTAAACCGGGATCTGGACCTGAGCCAACTTCTTCCTCATTGCTGCCCACTCGGCCTCCCTCAAAAGCGGGGACAAAACCACGATCAGAGGCTTAGATTGAGCTTTTCCCAAGGCGATGAAGGTGTCCAGCACGGCATCATAGCCCTGTTCAGAGAGGGGGCCGATAAGCTGGCTTATCGGCGTATCAATGATAAGCACATCGATCCCCGGGTCTTTGATGGTTAACTCCATCGGCTGGAACAGGTATTTCACGTCGCGGAACAGGGCGATGGCACCGACATCGACGGGGTTGCGAAAGATGCTGCCATCGGGGGGGAGGATGGCCTTCAGGCGAGATATTGTTTCCTCGGCGAGGGGCGGGACCTCCAGCCCCTGGCTGAGGCAGGCATCGCTGGCAGCAACACAGGCACCGCCGCCGGCACCGCCGATCCCAGCGATGATAGCTGCTCGATTCCCCTCCACTCTGGGGAGGTATTGGAAGGCCAAAGTGGTGTCGGCCAACTCTTCCAGGCTCTCCACTTTGATTGCCCCTGCCTGTTTCAGTGCCGCTGCCCAGATAGCGTCGGAACTGGCGATAGCTGCCGTGTGGGAACGGGCCGCTTCTGCCCCGGCTTCGGTCCTGCCTCCCTTCCAGACTATCACTGGCTTGGTTTTCGAGACCTCCTTGATAACGTCGACAAACCGAGGCCCGTCTTTGATCCCCTCTAAATAGGCACTGATGATCTTGGTTTCAGGGTCCACGGCGAAATATTCCAGGAAATCTATGCTATCGAGGTCACAGCCATTGCCAAAGCTAACCACCTTGCTGAACTTTATGCCCCGAGCCAACCCCACCTCGGCAAAGTTGGCAGTATGACCACCACTTTGGCAAATAAAAGCCACCGATCCCCTTCCCTCCTGTCTCGGCATTGGCCGCGGCAGGTGCATGCCACTCTCAGGGCAATAGACACCGACGCAGTTTGGCCCGATAATGCGAAGGCCCAGATTTAGTGCCTTCCTCGTCAGTTCAGCCTCCAGCCTTCGTCCCTCTTCGCTTCCGGATTCAGAGAAGCCGGCGCTGAAAATCTGAACCACCTTGGCTCCTATGGCAGCGCAATCATCGAGGAGGTCGGGGATGAACTTCTTGGGGATAGCGACAATGACATAATCTATAGACTCTGGAATCGCCCTCAGGTTTCGATAGATGGGCAAGCCCCAGCTTTTCCCCTCTTTAGCGCCTACAGCGTAAAGCCGGCCCTTGAAGCCGGCATCGAGCAAGCACTGTATATAGATGCTTCCCATCTTCTTCTTGTTTTGGGAAGCCCCAACCACAGCCACCGAGTTAGGATAGAAGATGGGCTCGAAATCTTTGACTTTCCCCAGCTCCAACAAACTCCCTTTAGCCGCCCAAGAAATGGCGCACCGGGTCTAACTTTGACGGCAGGAGGGCGAGTATCCAGTCAAAGTAGCCTCTGACCGCGGGCTCAAGAGCAGAATCATGCAGCGTGTTACTAATATATGCCTGAGCTGAATGCAGAGCCCCCTCCGTACCCTTCAGCCACTCCGGGAGTGCTTCCGGAGTTATGTGAGGGATTGACCATGTCACGACTATGCCCAGGAGCGCGCTGATGGCGCCACAGATGGTGAAACCAACAGCCAAGCCCAAGGCAAGGCCGCCAAGGCGGTCCAGCCAGATCACAGGCGTCCAGGTTATGGATCGCTGCACGAACCTGGTCAATACGAGATAGATCAAGAAGGCGATGATGATGCCCAGAATGGCGGAGCACACTATTATGGCTACGTATCCGCCTCCGAAAGCACTAGCAAGGGCGTCGCCGGCATATCCACCGAAGATTATGCCCAAGACCACAGCGACGAAGGCGAAGACGAGCTTAAGCAAGCCCTTCCAGACGCCGAGCAACGCAGTGACAAGCAAGATGACTATGTACACTGCGTCTAACCAATTCATATCTCACCCCATTGCTTGTTTGGTCATTGGCTTGTTAGCACCCGATCCATTTGCCCTGCTAATTATATCATACATCCTCTGGGAGCATGGCCCCAGGGCATATCTGCGGGATTACAGAGCAAGACGCATGGTGTAAAATAAAGCTGAAAGCAGCGGAAAGGTGTGATGAACGGCAGCTGCAGGATTGCCGAAATTGAATGTAAATCGATTCTGAATAAATCCGCTTTAGCTGATTATACTGTCAACTGTTATGCTGGCTGTGAGCATGGCTGCGTCTATTGCTACGCCAGATTCGTCACCAGATTTACCCACCCTGGGGAACCTTGGGGCAGCTTCGTCGATGTGAAGATAAATGCGCCAGCGGCCCTGAAACGAGAACTCAGGCGGAAGAAGGTGGGGCGAGTCTATATTAGCTCGGTATGCGATGGTTGGCAGCCTCTGGAGGCGAAATATGAGCTCACCCGTAGCTGCCTGGAGCTATTGCTTCATTATCGCTATCCAGTCACCATCTTGACCAAAAGCGGTCTGGCCGCTCGCGACCTCGATTTGTTGCAAGGCGGGGAGGATGTCGAATTAGGGGTCACGCTCACCACTCTCGATGAATCTTTGCGGGCCAAAATCGAGCCCCGGGCATCCGCCACCGAAAAGCGTATTTCACTTCTTCATGATGCCAGGGAGAGGGGCATCACAACCTATGCCTTTCTGGGTCCTTTTATGCCTCGCCTTTCCGATGGCGAAGATAACTTAGGCACTCTGTTGCAGCTGATATCCGAGGCAGGTGTGGCTTATTTCTACGTCGATCGGCTAAATCCCCGCCCCAGGGTCTGGGCCTCCCTTCATAATTTTCTCCAGGAGCATTATCCCTTCCTCATCGATGAGTTTAGGGAAATTCTGTTCAATGCCGAAGCCAGGGTGCGATACTCGGCGGATTTGATAACCACCGTCACTCGCTTAGCCAAGAGATATAGGCTTGATGACAAAATGAGGCTCTGTTTCTCAAAATAGCGATGGGGAGGTGCTGGGGATGAGCGCATATCGCCGACCCGATGAGTCCCATATAGAGAAAATCGATGCCCTCCTTGCTCTGTTTCCGCTTTATTCTGAAGATCTCGGGATCGACCTCTCCGAGCCTGCGGGGAGGTTCAAGTGGTTTCTGGCCTCGATCCTATTTGGAGCCAGGATCAGCGAAAGGATAGCAGTAAACACATATCGCCAGTTTGAAATGGCTGGCGTTGATACCCCGGAGGCGATAATAGAAGCGGGCTGGGATCGGCTGGTTGAAATCCTCGATTCCGGTGGCTATGTGCGCTACGACTTCTCCACCGCCTCAAAACTGCTTGATATAATGAACAGCCTTAAAGGAAAATATGGCTCTTTGGAGGACCTATACCATCAAGCATCGGATACCAAGGATCTGGAGAGACGCTTGCAGGAGTTCAAGGGCATTGGTCCCATGACGGTGCAGATATTCTTGAGGGAGTTGCGAGGGCAATGGAACATAGAGCCGGCGAGATCAAAAATAGCGCAAAGCGTGGCCCGAAATCTCTATATAAATGTAAGGGATTTTGAGGCGGAGAGGCTGGCAAGGATTGAGACGGCACTGGTTAAACTCGGCTTGGGCTACTGCAAAAAGCGAAAATGCGGCGAGTGTCCCCTGAACGAGTTTTGTATCGCCAAGTGATGATGTTAGCGCTCCGTCTTCAGCCAAAGCTTATGTCCATCGCTTATCAGCTCAATGTTTCCTCTTTCTGAGATGAGATAAACATTATCCTGGCCAAGTTTCTCGGTTAATCGGGTCATGGTTTCGGGATGGGGATGGCCGAACCTGTTCTCTGCCTCCACTGAGATAACTGCCAACTGGGGGCTGACCGCATCCAGGAATGAAGGGCTGGATGAGGTGTCAGCCCCGTGATGGGCCACTTTAAGCACTGTGCTCTCAAGCTCAACCCCCTGCCCGAGGAGATATTGTTCACTTTCCTGGTAAATATCTGCCGTGAGCAAGAAGCTGATCTCGCCATAGACAAGCCGCAGCACTATGCCGTTATTATCTATATCTGAGTCTGTGTCCTGGAGCAATTCAGCCGGGGGATGGAGGATATCCAACCAGATCCCGGCCCCGAGTTCGATTCGCTGTCCGGCTCGGGCGATGGTGCGTTTGATGCCTTTCTCCTCGATTAGCTTGAGCCACTCATCATAAGTTGAGGAATGGAAGCCGAGGCTTGTGGCATTATACTCTAATACCTGCTTCACTTCATAGCGGCGCAGCACCTCGACCAGCCCGGCTATATGGTCATCGTGGGGATGGGTTAGCACCACCAGGTCTATAGTGCGGCCCCAGAAGGGGAGCCTGCTGCCGAGCTCGGTGGTTATCGCCTCGGGGCTGGGGCCGCCATCGATGAGGATGTGATGATGAGATGGGGTCCGGATCAGGATGGCATCACCTTGACCGACGTCGAGGAAAAAGACGTGAAGTTTACTATCCGGGGTAGTTATAGCAGCGATCCAGACCAATATAGCTACGAGGAGGAGGGGGAAAAGGGCCCACTTTATCGGCACCCCAGACGCGAGCTTGAGCACACGGGCTAAATATTTCTTCGCTTTGCTAACCATCTCCTGAGCTGCCTCCTCTTGGCGATAAGCCAAAGAGCAATGGCAATGAGGACGTAATAAGTACAGACCAGCGGCATGCCAACCTCGACATCTACAGAGGCGAAGGGCAAAGCTGAGAAAAGCTCGCTGACCTTGATGGCATAGGTGGTGAATAGCCAAGCAACCCAGCCGAGGACCTGAGCCAAAGGAAGGGCGAAAAGTCCGACAACCCCAGCCAAGGCTGCTGTGATGATGATGCCGGGCACCGCAGGCAAGATGAAGAAATTGGCTGGCAGAGCTACTATGGAGATCCTGTCGAAGTAGAAGGCAATGAGGGGCAGGGTGAACAGGATAGCGCCCAAGGTTACTGAGAGGATGTCGATAGCGAAACGGGCAGACGACGCCCGCCAGCCGGTTTTCTCTGAGATGCCGCCAAGGGCTTTTGCCCCCAGGTCTTGAAATTTCGGGGTCAGGAATACCAGCCCGGCCATAGCGGCAAAGCTCAACTGAAAGGAAGCATCCCACAACAGAAGAGGCTGAATGCCAACCATAATGGCGGCGGCAAGGAGAAGAGCAGTAAGGGCGCTGCGCGGTCTGCCGATATAGTCGCCAAAAAGCCAGAGGCTACCCATGATGGCGGCGCGGAATACCGGAGGCCGAAACCCGGTGAGCATAGCATAAAGCCAGACAGCAGTCAGGGCAAACAGCAAATAGGTGGGGCGCCGCCTGCCGAAGAGGTAGACGCCGAGGCTGAGGACAATGCCGGCAACAATACTGACGTGAAGTCCGGAGACAGCGATAATATGCGCCGTCCCTATACTGGCGAAATCCTCCTTCAGTTCAAGGGGAAGGCCGCTGCGCTTGCCCAGAAGCACTGCCTGCGCCAGCGAGTTCTGCGGCTCGGATAGAGACCGGTCCAAAGCTTGGGACATGTCAGCTCTCAGTCCATAGAGCCACTCTAAGGGTTTGGACCCTTGTCCGCTGGCAACGAGCTCTACATTGTCTGGATAGCGGATAATGGAGTAAATACCTTGGCGGGCGAGGTACTCCGCCCAGTCAAAATCTTCCAACTCTGGCGGCGTTTCCAGGTAACCCTCAAATCTGAGCAGGTCTCCATAACGGTAATAGGGGAAATCACGCTCGGCGCCAAAGTCGGGGAACCTGGGGGCATAAATCAGGGCGGCACCTGAAACCTCTCGCCACTCTCCATCCATCTTTATCTTTATCTGCTCAAGGCGCAGAGCGGTGCTCTTCTCTCCGGGATCGGGGTCGGCAGCGACCAGCCCCTCGATCTGTGCCGGGTTCTCCCTATCATTGTAGAATTGGAGGGCATTCTCATCCCAAGTAGGGATGGTTGCTTGATAGCGGGCAATGCCGCCGGAGAGGAGGATGAGGCAAAGCCCGAATAAAAGCAGGGCTCGGCGGCGGCGCAATAGGAGGACTAAAATCAAGACCCCAGCCACCGCCACCAAGGCAAGGCCCCAAGCGAGGCCAATGCTGGAGCCCAAGTAGACCCCGATGAGCCAGGATAGGCTGAGGTAGATAAGCGCCATCTTCCAGCTTCAATAAACCGTGATCAAGTCCTTTAAACCGTTGTAGGTCACCTCACACCAATGCCCCAGACATTCTGTATTTCCTCGATGCTCAGGAAAGGTCCGTGCTCCGTCCGATAATCGATGATATTCTGTGCTTTGACCGGGCCGATGCCAGGCAAGGTATCAAGCAGCGAAGCGTTAGCGGTATTGATGTTGACCTTTGACAGGACATCGATGTGGTAAATATGGATGTGCTCTCCATGGCCGAGTCTCTGCTCGAGGTCGATCCCTCCCAAGTAAGCATTATGAGTGAAGCCGCCGGCAGCTTTGATAGCGTTGGCAACGCGGGCACCATTTGGCAGCTCATAGCTGCCAGGATTTTTCACCTCTCCAGTGACGGAAACTGTGATCTCCTCTGCTGGGGCGATGGTGACCTCCAATGCCCCACCGGGCGTAACCTGGCGGTAGATGAATACCGCACCGCCGATGAGGATCAGCGCTATCAGGAACAGGATAATGGGTCCGCGGTGCTGTTCCAGCCACTGCCACATATTTCCCCCTCAAATGCTTTGAGCGTACTATAGCATATTAGGGGAGTGGGAGGTAGCCGTAAAGGGCGCTTTAGCCCTTGCTCAGATGCTGGAGGGCTATTTTGAGCCTGTCCTCGAGGGTTAAATCGGGGGTATCAGGGAGGGAGGCCAGGGCTCGGGTTGCCTCTGCCATGGAGTAGCCCAGGCTGGTCAGCGCCGCTAAAACCTCGGCATCTAATGGGAGTGGGACTTCGATGCGAGGCAATTTGCCCTTGAGTTCGACGACGAGGCGAGCAGCCATCTTTTGTCCCACCCCGGGCACTCGGCTCAGCATTTCAGCATTCCCTGAGGTGATGACCATAATTACCTGCTCTGGGCGCAGCGCCGAAAGCAGAGCCAAGGCAATCTTGGGTCCGACACCGGAGACGCTGATGAGCACCTGGAAAAGCTCAAGCTCCTCGGTTGAGGAGAAGCCATAGAGGGTAAGGCTATCCTCTTTTACCTGCAGATGGGTATGGAGCTTGGCCGTGCTGCCGACATCCTCTAACTTGCTCAGGGTCGATGCGGGCACATAAACTCGGAAGCTGACCCCGCCCACATTGAGGATAACAAAGTCATCCCCTTGCCACTCAAGAATCCCCTCAAGGCCACAGATCATGTTCAGCTCTTCGAACCGGCATGGCTCAGCCTAAGCATCCTCTGTATTGGCTATCAGCCTTTTCAGCCGTGTCTCCTGGATGTGGCAGAGCGCCAGCGCCAGGGCATCGGCGGCATCATCGGGCTGGGGGATGGAGGACAACCCGAGCTGGATTTGGATCATCTTCTGGACTTGTTTCTTATCCCCGCGCCCATAACCACAGACCTGCTGCTTTACCCGGAGTGGTGTGTACTCATAAACGGGGAGCCCTTTATGTGCCGCCGCCAGCAGAGCCACACCTCTTGACTGTCCCACTGCCAGCGCCGTCCTTAGATTTCTGGCGATAAAGAGTTCGACCGCAACCTCGTGAGGTTGATAGCGCTCCATGAGCTCGATAAGCCCCCGATAAAGCGTTTGCAATCGCTCTGGAGTGGGAGACTTTGCCGATGTGGTCAGAGTCCCGTAATCGACGACCTTGAGCCCCTCACTGCGATCCTCTATTACGCCATATCCCAGTGCTGCCACACCGGGGTCGAGCCCTAAAACGGAGTTTACTGACATCCTGCTGCTTGGGTTCAGCTTCGATATTCCTGAACTACCTCATTGGGGAAATCGGCGTTGGTGAACACGTGCTGCACTTCATCCAGCACTTCCAGCTTATCTAACAGCTTTAAGGCTTGAAGCGCTGCCTTGTCATCGAGCTTGACCGCAGTGCTGGGGACCAGGGAAAGCTCAGCTGAGGAGATAACGAAATCTCGCTCCAAGGCTTTCCTCACTGTCTCTAAATCCTCAGGCTTGGTATAGATCTCCACTGAGCCGCCCTCTATCTTGACATCGTCGGCGCCGGCATCGATGGCAGATAGGGCCAGTTCCTCGGCGTCCACCTCATCAGCCTCCACGGTAAGCACCCCCTTGGATTCGAAGAGCCAGGAGACATAGCCAGCCTCCCCCAGGCTGCCGCCGCCTCGGGTGAAGATATTGCGCATCTCGGCCAGGGTTCGATTTCGGTTGTCGGTCAGCGCTTGGACCAGGATGGCAGCGCCCCCGGGGGCATAGCCCTCGAGGATGATCTCGGTTAGCGCTGTCCCCTCAACCTGCCCCAAAGCCCTCTTAATAGCTCGCTCAATGTTCTCAATGGGCATGTTATAGTCTCGAGCTCGCTGCACTGCCAGCCGAAGTCGGGAATTGCTCTCAGGATCGCTGCCACCTTGACGCGCGGCCACAGTGATCTCGCGAGTTAACTTGGTGAAGAGCTGCCCCCGCCTGGCATCCGTCACCCCCTTCTGCCGCTTGATCTGGAACCACTTGG